>NZ_SPHM01000018.1:0-69500 GCF_005844125.1 Pseudoflavonifractor sp. BSD2780061688st1 E11 | reverse complement strand
GAACAGTGATTTCCGCTTATCCGGAATAGTGATTTCCTAACGCCGGACTGGTGATGGAAAATGCCCCGGAATACTCATGTGACACGGTACGAAGCAGATCTACTCTGCGGTTTCCTGTTTACGGTAAGCGGTTACCGCCAGATGTTCCGCGGTATGCGGACACTGACGAAAAAAGGCGTGAAAGAGATACCGAAAGATCTGCCGGTGTTCTTTGTATCCGGGGCAAAAGATCCCGTAGGTGATTTCGGAGCCGGAGTGTGGAAAGTATACGAACAGTTCCGGAAGGCAGGCATTTCAGATACGACGATCCGGCTGTATTCGGACGACCGGCACGAAATCCTGCATGAAGAAGACCGGATGCAGGTCTTTGAAGAGATTGAGAACTGGATAGCAGACCGGATAATAAAATAAAGCAGAGAAAGGGAGTCTTGTTTTGCACGAAGGGTGCGTAAGCAGGGCTCCCTTTTTTGTACGATAACAGATTACTGTATGCCTATAATCGAAGAGAGCGTTGGAATGATTATTTAGTGTTTCCTTCGTTGTCAAAAACCTTTTCTGTGTGAACTGGCAGCGTGGCGGCATCCTCTACAATATCTGTGATAAGCTGTCGGAAATGATTGGCATTCTGCGAAGTGATTACCGGCTTTCCGGTTTCGGCTTCCAAAGCCTGGCGTGCAATGCCGGCTACGTTTCCTCCGCGTTTGGCTACATCCCGATGCTCAGATAGGTTTCCAGTGCACGGTCAATTGCCTGCTCTGGATCAATGGTTTCTTCGATACGTTCTGTGCCGACCATGGCAAGCCAGGCCTTGAACGGCTCGGCTTTCGGGGATGGAACAGACTGGATGATCCGCAAAAGCTGTTCAGTGTTGGCAACATCAGTTTTGTAGCGCTTGCCATCTTTGGGGGATTTCAATTTCAGTTGGTTACAATTTGTAACCGACTGATTTCCCTCATCTTTAAGTCGTTTTTTTAAGACTTTCCAATAATTATTTGGATTTGGACTGTCAGTTAAAACGTCGATTACATCCACAACGGAAAAATACCATTCTTCTTTTTCTTCGTCCCATGCGGTACGGACCTTTTTTGTCTTCAAACAACTGAACCGCATCATTATTCTTCAGTTCCCTCATAATAGTTACCTCCCCATTGATAAAAATAATTATTTAGTGTCTGCCGGCTCATTTTACTCCTCGCACGATCATGATGAGAGACACGTTTGTATCCCACTGTTTTTCGCCCTGATCGTACTGGTGGAGCCGGCGATCATATTTTTCATTGATAAGCCGTATCATTTCATCCCGTTCTTCGGGTGAGACCTGTTCAGGTATAGAATGACATACCGACTCAATAGAATCCAGTTCTGTCTGGCGGGATGCGTTAATCATATCATAAGCCAGTGAGGATGAAATATCTGGATTGTCCGGTGTCAGACTGACAGTTACAAATCCTGTGTGAATCTGTTGAAAACCATAGGATTCCATTGCAAGTGGTAATTCGGCTTCGCTCATCGGATAACGGCAGATTTCATACTGATCCTTTGTATGATCGTATTTCCCGGCTTTATCCCAGAAGCGCTGTTCACGGTCGCTATCGGAAATGACGGGTGCAGGAACCGTAATTCCTTTACGGGAGGAAAGCACGAGACAGACTCCGCCGGGTTTCAGTACCCGAAGTTGCTCCTGAAAGAATGCGGAAGGATCGATATGTTCGCTGACTGTAAAGGAGATCGTAACATCGAAGGTATTGTCCGGATAAGGGAGTTTTGCGGCATCCCCTTCAACAAATGAGATTCCCGGTTCATGCTCTCCGGCAAACTGGATAAATGCACTGTCACGATCCAGCCCGGTAATCTCGGCGTTCGGGTACCAACGGTGAAGAGAGCCGGCCAGAGCACCCGGACCGCAGCCGATTTCCAGAATTTTGAGCTGTGTTTCTTTGCTCAAGTCAAATAGTGTCTGATACTGTTCTGCAAACATATCATGAAACCGTAATCTGCGGGAAAAATATAAGGTTTTTACTCCCTGTACATATTTTGACCAGATGATATTCATAATTGGCTCCCCTTTCCGATTGTGTACAGAAAGTATATCATACAGAATGGACAAAATCGACAAAAAGAGAGGAGTTGAAAAGAAATTTTTGTAACAGCTTGACAAATATATACCGGGGGGGGGTAAGATGAGTTTATCTGGCCAGGCATTTGACAAGAAAACAATGATATTAGTAAACGAGGGAGGCCTATATGAGAAAACGGTTCAAAAAATTAGGTGCGGTATGTGTGACAGCGGCAATGTGTGTTGGGCTGCTGGCGGGCTGTGGCGGCAGTTCGGATTCATCAGACGGCGGAAAGAAGACAGTTTCTATCTGGTTCCCGGCTTATGCGGGAACGGATGCGGAAGTTTCAGACCAGGAATTCTGGGAGGAACAGCTTGCACCATTAGAGAAGGAAGAGAACTGCGAGTTTGATGTTCAGATCCTTCCGTGGTCTAATTATGAGGAGAAATATCTGTCTGGAGTAACATCCGGAAACGGACCGGACATCGGATATATGTCCATGGAGATGATGGGAGACTATATTTCCAAAGATCTTCTTGCAGATATGGATTCTTATTTCGATGATGCAGAAAAGGATAATTATATCTACTATGATTATGGAACAATTAATGGAAAACAGTATGCACTGCCGTTTATTGTTGGAAATGCGCGGGTTCTTGTAGGAAATAAGGCAATTATGCAGCAGGCGGGTATTACACAGATGCCGACGACATGGGATGAATTTATCAGCGCATGTCAGGCAATTCAGGATAACTGTGAAGGTGTGAAGCCGTTTGATATGGCACTTGGCGGAGCATGGGGAAATGTGGATGAAAACTTCCTCCCGTTCTTCTGGAGTGCAGGCGGAGAACTGACAGATGAGGATGGCAATGTCACGATTGACACGGAAGAGGGCAGGGAGGCAATGCAGTTCCTCTATGACCTGAGATTTAAGTACAACTTTATCGATGAAGCGGCGACATCCAATGACGATGCCCGCCCGGATTTTGAGGCAGGAAAGACCGGATTTATGGTGCTTGCGACAAGCAACTGCCTGAATCTGGAAGGAGTAGACTGGGACTGGACGACGGCTCTTGCAGGACCGGACGGACAGGCAAAGACCTTCTTTGCGGCAGATTCCCTTGTGCTCTTTGACAAGTGTGAGGACAAGGAACTGGCGATGAAAGCGATCAAACTGCTCTCCAGCGCAGATGTGATGTCCGCGTTCCACCAGCAGATCACAGAACAGCCGCCGATCACCAAAGATGAGGAATATACAGGTGACGAGCGGTTTAAAGAGCTCTACACAGTGGAAAATGACAACTTCAAGACCATCACTCCGTTTAACAGTGCGGTTTCCCTGTTGACGAAAGTCAATGAAAATCTGCAGTCCATGATGATGGGTGAGATGGAACCGGACGAAGTTCTGAAAAACGCTCAGGATTACTATAACGAAAACCTGGCAGCAGAATAAGGAATTCAAACATACGGACCGGCGGGAAGGTTCCTGCCGGTTCGTGTCAATGTAGTTGAGGTGAGACAGTTGAAAAGAAGAAGACGAGAAATGATACAGGGATACATTTATATTCTTCCGAGTCTGTTTTTTATGGTGTGCTTTTGTCTGCTGCCGATTTTTATGTCAACGTATTTCAGTCTGACAGACTACGATATCATGACAAAAGCCGACTTTATCGGACTGGAAAATTATAAAAAAGTATTCTCGGATAAATATGTGGTGGACGCACTGAAAAATACGTTTATTTATGTTATTGTCACAGTTCCGGTTCAGACCTTTCTGGCGCTTGTTTTTGCGGCGTTTCTGGCGGACAAAATGCAGAATATCGTCGGGAATTTCTTAAGGAGTGCCATGTTTATTCCGGTGATTGCATCTTCGGTTACGGCAGGGGCGATCTGGAGAACAATTTTTGGAACAGACGGTGGTATCATCAATACCATTCTGGGCCTGTTCGGAGTCGGTGAGATCAACTGGCTGGGGAGCTCGAAGACGGCGCTGATCTGCGTCTGCGTGGTGGCGATCTGGAAAAATGTAGGATATTTCCTTGTTATCTATTACGCCGGTATTATGGGGCTTTCGCCGGAACTTTACGAGGCGGCAAAAGTGGACGGGGCGACTTCAATCCAGTCCTTTTTCAAGATTACCATGCCGCTTTTAAAGCCGATCAACTATCTGGTTATCACTCTTGGAATCATCTGGTCCTTCCAGGTATTTGACCTTTCCTACACGATGACAAACGGAGGACCCGGACGGTCGACCGTCACCCTTGTCATGGGAATTTACAATGCGGCCTTTAAAGAATACCGGATGGGATATGCCTGTGCGATGGCGATTCTGCTTTTGATTATCATTTTGATTATCAATATTGTGGAAAATACATTCTTCAAAGAGAAAAAAGAGACAGCGAGGTGATGAAAGCATGAAGAAAAACAAAGGAAAACGAATCGACCGTTGGACACCGCTCGGAATTTTTGGACTGATCTGTGCCGTTTTAGTTACAGTGATTGCGGTATTCCCATTTATCTATATGTTCTTGATGTCTTTCACGGAGTCAAGGACACTGCGGCTGAATCTTGCGGAAGTGGACTTTACCAATTTTGAAAACTTCATCTATATTTTCCAGAACAGCGGATTTTTGCAGGCATTTGTTAACAGTGTGGTTGTAGTCGTTGCCTCCTGTGTGCTCAATGTGATAATATCCTGTATGGCAGCATATGGATTTGAGAAGAAGCTGTTTCCGGGGAGGAATTTTATTTTCCAGATTTACATGGTTTCTCTGATGATTCCGGGACAGGTGACAATGATTCCGCTGTTCGTTATTATGAGAAATTTAGGACTGCTCAATACGAGGACAGCCCTTGTGATTACCATGATCGGAGCGTTCTCGGTATTCCTTGTCAAGCAGTTTATGAATGGGGTTCCGGATGAACTGATTGAATCTGCTCAGGTGGACGGATGTCCGGAATACAGAATTTTTATCCAGATTGTGATGCCGCTTTTAAAACCGGTTGTGGTGACTTTGATTGTATTTACATTCATTTCGGCATGGAATGATTTCCTGTGGCCTCTGATTGCGGCTACAGAGACGGAGAAATATACATTGACAGTTGCTCTTTCCGTACTGAAAACGCAGTATTCAGTCAATTACGGTCTGATTATGGCGGGCTCACTGATTACATTTATTTTCCCGTTTATATTGTATATTTTCCTTCAGAAGCAGTTCGTTCAGGGAATTGCCCTTGGAGGTGTAAAAGGATAACAGGAGGACGATATGAAACTGATTGTAAAGGACTTAAAATTTCAGGAGACTTCGGAGATTCTGCTGAAACATTTTCCGGAAGCACCGGAAGAAGAGCTGGTAATTTATCCGGAGTATACGGAAAAATCCGGATTGAGGGTGCTGAAATGCGGAAACAACGTCAAAATTCAGTACCACCAGGATGTTCAGTATTACCGGGCGCTTGGGATGGTGCTTGGAGATCCGGAGAAAGATATTTCCTGCTCGGAGACCGCGTACACGAGCCGGCTTGGGACGATGTTCGACTGTTCCAGAAATGGAGTGCTTAAAGTCGGGACAGTCAAACGGTACATTGAATATCTGGCGCTTCTTGGAATGAATGATCTTCTTCTTTACACGGAAGATACATATGAGATTCCAAAATATCCGCATTTTGGAGCGCTCAGAGGACGCTACACGAAAGAAGAGATCCGGGAGATGGAACGGTATGCTGCAAAATTCGGGATCGAACTGGTTCCGTGTATACAGACACTTGCACATCTACGGACCTATCTGAGATGGCCGGTTACGGAAAAGATGCGGGACAATTCAGATATCCTTCTTGTGGGTGAACCTGCGGTATATGAATTCTTAGAGGACATGATCCGTTCTGTAAGAACTTCGTTTTCAGGCAAGCGCATTCATATCGGAATGGATGAGGCATTTCAGCTGGGGCTCGGTAATTATCTGAGAAAGAACGGATATCAGGACCGTACCGGAATTATGAAAGAGCATCTGGACCGGGTATGCGCGATCTGCCGGAAATACGAGTTTGATCCGATGATCTGGAGTGATATGTATTTCATGCTGGCGTCAGAAGATGGGCGCTACTACAGTGTTTCCGAAGACTATGAATGGCAGGAGAAAGACAAACCGGACAAAGAGCTTACGCTTGTATACTGGGACTACTACAATGCGTCCGAGGATATGTACAGAAAGATGGTACATCTTCATGGAAAACTGTCCGGTCACATGTATTTTGCGGGAGGAGGCTGGACCTGGAATGGAATCGCGCCGAATTACGCAAGAGCACTGGAAACGACACGGGTTGGGACGAAGGTCATGAAAGAAGCGGGAGCAGACAAATGGTTCTGCACTCTCTGGCAGGACGATGGAGCGGAAACACCGATGGAAACCTGTCTGCTTTCCTTAACATATTTTGCCGAGTGTGCCTACGAAAAAGAAGTGACGAAAGAACGGCTGCATGACAGAGTAAAGGAATTGTTCGGCATCGACAGTGAAGACCTCATGCTTCTTGACCGGTTCGATAATTTTCAGCCGGAGGATCCGTATAATCTCAAGTCGGCAAACCCGTCCAAGCTGGCTCTTTATCAGGATCCGATGCTTGGAATCTTTGACGGGCAGTTTAAAGGAAAAGGGCTCAGGGAATATTATCAGGATCTTGCGGAGAAACTGGATCAGTGTCTTGAAAAAGAACAGCCGCAAAGAATCAGGAAACTGCTTGCTTATTATCAGAAGCTGGCAGCGTTTCTGGCTGAGAAAGCGGAGATGGGGCTGGAATTAAAGTCCGGTTATGACAATCAGGATAAGGACCGCCTTTGCGTCTGGGCCGGGAAAAGGATTCCTGCATGTCTTACTCTTCTGAAGGAACTGCACGGCATGAGGGAAGAAATCTGGATGGATGAGTGCAAACCACAGGGATATGAAGTAATCGATGTGCGTCTGGGCGGTATAAGAAGCCGTCTGGAATCTGCCGCAAAACGGATTTCCACCTGGCTTTCCGATCCGGAGCAGCCGCTTGAAGAGCTGGAAGAAAAGCGGGTATGTTTCTGGCCGGATGAAGACAGAATCTATTCGTTCAACCGGTGGGAACAGATTGTAAGCGCATCCAATATCAATGAATTGTAAATATTCCATTAATGGGGCATGCCGCATGAGAAATTTATTTTCTCATGTGACATGCTCTTTTTGCGGTTGGTGATTTGAGAGAAACCGGTATTTTGTCTTCTGCTAAATTTCAGTTTTTCCATATGCCGTATTGCAAAAAGAACCGGACGATTTTATACTGAAAACGAAAGAATCCGAACCGGATGGAATTAGAATTCAGACATTACATTTTACAGAAACGGGGATCAAAAAATGAGCAGAAAAGGGAATGAGCTGGTAAAGAGAATGGTCATGATGCTGACAGGCAATCTTTTTATCAGTATTTGTGTCGGATGCTACCGTCTGAGCGGTTTTGGCGTAGATGCTTTTACATGTATGAATCTCGGGATCAGCGGATATCTGGGAATGACATTTGGTACATGGCAGTTGATTATGAATGCAGTGATTCTGGCAGTGGTATTTTTTACGGTGCGGAACTGTATTGGAGCAGGAACGATTGTGAATATGGTGGGAGTCGGATATGGTGCGGATTTTCTATGTTGGCTTGTACAGGATTCTCTACAGATGGAGATGACATTACCGCTGCGTATCGCGGCACTGGTTACAGGGTGTCTGTTTGCCGGTCTTGGGGTTGCGCTCTATATGGCGGCTGAAATGGGAATTTCGCCGTATGACAGTGTTGCTTTGATTATCGGAAAGATGAGCAGAGGAAAGATCGGGTTTCGGTATGCACGCGTTGGAAGTGATATCACAGTTGTAGTTGTCGGAGTGATATTCTGTCTGATGTCAGACAGCTCTCTGTGGACGATTATTGGTATAGGGACTTTGTGCAATGCATTTTTCAATGGCCCGCTGATACAGTTTTTCCGGGTTCATGTAGCAGACAGAATCCGAAAAAAATAATGGAAAAAAGAAATATGATTACGGAGGATCTATGAAACGAGAAGAAATCAAAAGACATCTGTCTGATCCGGAATTTTTTCAGGAAAACAGAATGAAACCGGTATCGGATCATCGATGGTATGAGACAGAAAAGGAAGCAGTATCAGGGAAGGAGATGCGTTTAAGATACAGCCTGAATGGAAGATGGCGCTTCCTTTATGTGCCGAATCCGGACAGTGTGCCGGATGGATTTGAGAAGGAATCGTTCTCCTGTGAAGGTTGGAATACGATTCCAGTACCGGCACAGATGGAACTAAGCGGCTACGGATCACCGGTATACCGTGATACAGACTATCCATGGAATGGGATTGAAGATGTGAAGCCGCATGAAGTGCCGGAAAAAGACAACCCGACAGGATGCTATGTGACGACATTTTCGGTTCCGGACCGGATGAAGGGAAAAAGAATCCAGATCCATTTTGAAGGTGTGGAGACCGCGTTTCATTTCTGGGTGAACGGGATTTATGCCGGATACAGCGAGGACAGCTATACGCCGGCTGTATTTGAGATTACGGATTTTCTCAAAGAAGGAGAAAACAGACTCGCGGTGGAAGTATCCCGTTTTTCTTCCGGGGCATGGCTTGAAGATCAGGATTTCTGGAGAATGGGAGGAATTATACGGGAGGTCGCTCTGACGGCGATACCGGATCTGCACATTCGTGACATCGAGGTAAAGACGGATCTGGACATTACATATACGAATGCCGGAGCAGAGGTCTGCATTTTACTGGACGGAGCAGATGACGGAGAAATATGCTGGACACTGGCAGACGGTCTTATCCGCATGGACAGTCCTTTTGAAAAGGAAGAAAAGGAAATTATGGCAGGAAGGGTCCAAATTCATGACGGCAGGGCGGAGATTTCGTTTGAGGTTCCGCAGGCAAAACTTTGGAGCGCCGAACTTCCCTACCTTTACAGACTCCTTTTGACGGTATGTGATTCTGCAGGAACCATACAGGAAGCAGTTCCGTATCTGATCGGATTTAGAAAAGTGGAGATAAAAGATGCAGTACTTCTGTTTAATGGAAAGCGTCTGCGGATAAACGGAGTGAACCGGCATGAATTCTCACCATCAAAAGGCAGGGCGGTCGGAATGGAAGAGATGGAATGGGATATCCGGTTTTTGAAAAAGAACAATTTTAATGCCGTGAGAACAAGTCATTATCCAAATCAGACGGCCTGGTATGATCTGTGCGACAGATTCGGAATCTATGTCATGGATGAGGTGAATCTGGAGACACACGGAACATGGCACACGATGAAATTTGAACACACACTGCCGGGAGATTTTCCACAGTGGAGAGAAGCGGTTATAAGCCGGGCGGAAGCGATGCTTGAAAGGGACAAAAACCATGCCTGTATTTTCTGCTGGAGCGTAGGAAATGAGTCATGGGGCGGGAAAAATCTGTATGACATGAGCATGTATTTCAGAAAAAGAGACAACAGCCGTCCGGTACACTATGAAAATGTCTGTCATACACCGGAATGGGCAGGAACGACAGATCTGGAAAGCCGGATGTATGCCTCGCCGCAGAAGGCAGAAGAATACCTGAAAGATCATCCGGAGAAACCATATGTGTTGTGTGAATATGCTCACTCCATGGGAAATTCTACAGGCAATCTGGATGAATATACGAGACTTTTAGATCAGTATCCTCAGTACTGCGGTGGTTTTATATGGGATTATATTGATCAGGCGCTTTACAAAAAAGGACCGGATGGAAAGGAATATCTGGCTTATGGAGGGGATTTTGGAGACAGACCGTCCAATTACGCATTCTGTGCGGATGGTGTGATTTTTGCGGACAGGACACTTTCCCCGAAAATGCAGGAGGTTCGTTACCTGTATCAACCATATGAGCTCATCCCGGAGGAAGATGGAATACGTATAAAGAGCAGACAGCTGTTTGAGACAACCGCGGCGTACCGGCTCAGATGGACGCTGGAAAAAGATGGACAGGTATTGCGCCGGGGCAGCACAGATGTGGAAATGGGACCTGGAGAAGAGGTGAAAATACCATGCAGCTTTTTGGCAGGCGACGAGCCGGGAGAATATGTCCGGACAGCCGCGCTTGTCTATAAGGAGAGTACACCGTACGCAGAAGAAGGAGAGGAATTCTGTTTTGGACAGTCGGTGGAAATGGTGGGAAGCCGGAAAGTCAAAAGAGAAGAGTCCGCTGCAGAACCGGAAATTGTAGATGGAGATTTTTCTGTTTCTGTCGTGGGCAGGGGATTCCGTATTACCTTTGAAAAAGACAATGGAAAAATGACTGCATGTAAAATTGGCGGGAAAGAGCTTGTCTATCATATCGGCCATACATTAAAGCCGGAGTTCTGGAGAGCGCCGACAGACAATGATGCAGGGTACCGTATGGCTGAGAAGTGCGCACCGTGGAAGACGGCATCTTTGTATCCAAAAGTGAATCAGGTAGATATCCGGAAAGAAAAAGAAGGACTGGAAGTTGAGACAACATATCAGTTGTTTGAAGGTGTGACATGTACGGTTTCTGTTTTGGTAAACGGGGAAGGAACGATGAAAGTCACGGAGAAATACAATGGATTCCCGAATGTGCCGGATCTGCCGTGTTTTGGAATGTCCTGGAAGCTTCCAAAAGAGTTTTCACGGGTAACATGGTATGGAAAAGGACCGGAAGAGACTTATTGCGACCGGGCATGCGGAGGACGTATCGGCGTATTCCAGACGACGGCGGAGAAAGGGATGACACCTTATGTCAGACCTCAGGAATGCGGTAATCATACAGATACCAGATGGATAGAGCTGACGGATCAGGAAGGATGCGGTATTCGGATTGAGGCGGACAGAAACTTTGATTTTTCCGTACTTCCTTATACATGTCATGAGATTGAATCCGCGGAGCATGCCTATGAACTTCCTCCGGTATATGCTTCTGTCCTGCGGATTATGGAAAAACAGACAGGAGTCGGAGGAGACAACAGCTGGGGTGCATGGGCACATGAGCCGTATCTGGTAAAAGGAAACGAAGAAAGGGCATTTACATTTTATATCCGTCTGCTCGGATAAATCTGAAAGAAAATCATGCATTTTTTGAAAAAGCATTTGACAGACGGGAAAAAACGGGGTAATATAACCATATCGCGTGACAAAGGTGTCAGATCGAAAGACGATCTGGCACCTTTTTTTATTTTTGCAGGAGAATCCGAAGGATTTCCCGCAGAATAAAAAGCTTTTCGGCAGCGCGGCAAAACGAAAAGGATGCAGAAAGGAAGAAGATTGGTATGAGATTAAAAGATGCAGGGCTGACAGCGGAGAAACTGAAAAAAATTGTGAACAAATATATGGTAGAAACATATGAACGATATCCGTTTATTGCAGAACGGGCGGAAGGCATGTATCTGTATGATGAAAAAGGAAACGCCTACCTGGACTTTTACGGCGGCGTGGCAGTAAACAGCGTAGGAAACCGCAATCCGAAGGTTGTGGAGGCAATCCACGAACAGACAGATGATATCATTCACACATTCAATTATCCATATACGGTTCCGCAGGCCTTGCTTGCAAAGAAGATCTGTGATACCATCGGCATGGACAAAATTTTTTATCAGAATTCCGGAACGGAAGCAAATGAATGCATGATCAAAATGGCCAGAAAATACGGGACGGAGAAATTCGGACCGGAGCATTACCATATTGTAACGGCCAAAAATGGATTCCATGGACGTACTTACGGTGCGCTTTCCGCGACAGGACAGCCGGACAACGGATGCCAGCTGGGATATAAACCGGTACTTCCGGGATTTTCCTATGCGGAATTTAACAATCTGGAAGATTTTAAGAGCAAATGTACTGAAAATACGATTGCGATCATGATTGAGCCGGTACAGGGTGAAGGCGGAGTTCATCCGGCCAGCCAGGAATTTATCGAAGGCTTAAGGAAGCTCTGCGATGAGAGAGGAATGCTTCTTCTCCTTGACGAAGTACAGACCGGATGGGGAAGAACAGGAGATATCATGGCATTTATGGGATATGGCGTGAAGCCGGATGCGGTCACGATGGCAAAAGCGATGGGAGGCGGAATGCCGATCGGTGCATGTTGTATGTCAAAGGAGCTCGCAAGGGTCATGACATCCGGATCCCATGGTTCTACTTATGGAGGACATCCGGTAGCATGTGCGGCGGCGCTGGCATCAATTTCAGAAATCCTTGATCAGAATTTGAGCGAAAATGCCAAAATCATGGGAGAGTATTTCATGAAACGGATGAAAGAACTTCCTCATATTAAAGAAGTCCGCGGAAGAGGACTCCTGACAGGATGTGAATTCGATATTCCGATTGCACACGAAGTCAAGGCGGAATGTATGAAGAGACGCCTTTTGATCACGGCGATCGGCGATAGCACCAACCGGATGATCCCGCCGCTGATCTTAAAGAAAGAGCATGTCGACCAGGCAATTGATATTATGAAAAAGGCAGTCCATGCGGCGGTGCTTTCCTATCAGTCTGAGAATTTCCGGACTGCATAATCAAAACAGGAATTCGAAAAAAGGGTTTGTAAAGTAGGAAAAGGAGTTAACGAAACATGAGAAAATTCAAAGAAATCAATCCATCACCACGCACACTGATGACACCGGGACCGGTTGAGGCGGACCCACGTGTGCTGCGCGCGATGAGTGCACATATTCTGGGACAGTTTGACCCGGAGTTTACCGAACTGATGAATGAGACAATGGAGATGGAACGCTATGTGTTCCAGACGAAAAACCGTCAGACATATCTTGTGGATACTACCTCCAGAGGAGGACTTGAGACGGTTCTTACCGGAGCCATCTGTCCGGGGGATAAAGTACTGATCCCGGCATTCGGACGTTTCGGATATCTGCTGGCGGAGATCCTGGAGCGCTGCGGAGCGCAGATCACGCTTTTGGAGAAAGAATGGGGAACTGTGTTTGATCCGCAGGAAGTGGAGGATGCGCTGAAAAAAGACAGCTATAAGGCAGTAGCCTGCATCCACGGGGAGACTTCTACATCCATGATGCAGCCGCTGAAAGAAATCGGAGAAATCTGCGAGAGGTACGGAGCCCTTCTGATTGTAGATGCAGTGGCAACTCTGGGAGGAGCAGAAGTAAAAGTCGATGAATGGAAATTATCTGCCTGCATTTCCGGAACACAGAAATGTATTTCCGCTCCGTCAGGCTCTGCCCTGATCACTTACAATGAGCAGATCGAGCAGATTGTCAAAGCGAGAAAACGTGTGGAGAAAGGAATCCGTACGGCGGATGATGTGGCGGGGCAGCTTGCCGGAATCCCAAGCAACTATCTGGACCTTGGACAGCTGGAAGATTACTGGAGCCCGCGCCGGCTTAACCACCATACAGAGGCAACCAGCATGCAGTATGCGGTGCATGAAGCACTCCGCTGTATCGTGGAGGAAACGCTCGAAGCACGGTTTGCAAGACATCAATTAAATGACCGGGCACTGACAGCCGGCCTGCAGGCGATGGGGCTTGAAATTTTCGGGGATCTGGAGCACAAGATGCCGGTTGTAACCGCCATCAATATTCCGGAAGGAGTAGACGGAAAAGCAGTCAGAGGAATGCTGTTAAACGAGTTCGGTATTGAAATTGCCACCTCCTTTGGCCCGCTGGACGGAAAAATCCTGAGAATCGGAAATATGGGATATTCCAGCCAGAAACGAAATATCCTTCTGCTTCTTGGAGCGCTGGAAACGGTTATGCGAAGAAACGGCGCAAAAGTGACAGCAGGAAAAGCCGTAGATGCGGCGCTGGATGTTTATATGGCAGAAGAAATAAACAAAAAGAAAGAATAATTTTTGGTTGAATAGACGAAAAACAGAAAGAAACAAGGATTAAATTATACAAAATGGATAAAAAAAAAATATTTTCCCTCCTTTTTGCATTGTAATGTGCGAAAGCATTCTGTAGAATAAAACTATATTTTCCGTATGAGAAATATTATAAAGAAAGGAAGGAAATATGGATGGAAAAGAAGAAAAAACTGTCAATTTCGTTGACAACACAGATCCTGATCGGTACGGTTGGTGGTCTGGTTTTCGGAGCGATCGTAGGACCGTGGGCATCCAACCTGAAGTTTATCGGTGATATCTTCTTACGTCTGATTCAGATGTCCGTTGTGCTTCTGGTTATGTCTGCCGTGGCAGGCGCTGTCGGTGGAGGAGACGGACGGGATGTTGGAAAGATGGGCTTCCATACATTCAAATGGATCATCGGGTTTACAATTTTCTCTGCTGCACTTGGTGCAGTAATGGCAATACTTGTAAAACCGGGACTTGGCATTGATCTGTCAAGTGCAGAGGAAGTTACGGAAACAGCAGTATCCACATCTCTTCAGGATACGATCACTGCATTTGTACCGACCAACATCATTCAGTCCATGGCAGAAGGATCCATGGTTCCTTGTATCGTGTTTGCATTGTTCTTCGGTGTGGCGATGGGACAGTACACAAAGACGACAAAGAACAGAAACATTGCGGATCTGGTAGTGGGCGTGAATGCTGTCATTACAAATATTATCAAGATTGTCATGAAAGTAGCGCCGATCGGTATCTTCTGTCTGTTGGCAAATGTTGCCGGAAAGACAGGATTTGCGGTTATCGTGCCAATGGCAAAATTCCTTGGAATTCTTCTTGTCGGCGATGCAATTCAGTTCCTTGTATTCGGACCGCTTACTGCGGCTCTCTGCAAAGTAAACCTGTTTAAAATGCCGAAGAAATTTGCGAAGATGTCCATGATGGCTATTACAACCACATCCGGTGCCATCTGTCTTCCGACAAAAATGGAAGATGAAGTGGAGAAATTCGGTGTCAGCCGTAAGGTTGCAGACTTCACAGGCCCGATTACCATGGCAATGAACAGCTGTGGAGCTGCCCAGTGTTATGTGGTGGCTATTTTCTTTATGGCACAGTCCACAGGAATTGATCTGAGCCCGTATCAGATGGGTATGGCGATTCTTCTTTCCTGTCTGATGTGTCTGGGAACCATTTCCGTTCCGGGCGGATCTGTGATCGTTTATACATTCCTTGCGTCCTCTCTTGGACTGCCGATGGACAGTATTGCAGTTCTGATCGGTATCGACTGGTTCGCAGGAATGTTCCGTACATTGATGAATGTAGACGTAGACGTTATGGTTGCTATGCTGGTTGCATGCAAGATCGGAGAATTCGACTATGACGTATACAACGACAAGAAACAGGTTTCTTATCAGAGCCAGAAATAGTAGATGCGTGTCTGCCGGATAAGGTAGCACATAGAAAGAAAGTGTGTATCAGCTGAGACGCATATTCACTCAGCCGGTACACACTTTTTTTATACAGTTGGTTCTTTTGAAAAAGAGGTAAAAATATAGTAGATTCCACATAGGGTATCCGTCCCTGACGAGTGTCCGATGGCCTGGAAAGAGGAGAGGATTTCTCCAGCGGACCGGGCGGACGAAAGGGAACAGACTGCCTGGCTGAACTGCCCCAGAAGAGCACAGGAGAGAAAAGCCCGGCTGATGTCGTTGGTCTGATTCAGATGCTTGCGGACTTCCTGTTTCAGTGCAGTAAAAAAAGGATGACCGGTCATGTCGGCAAGGATCAGCCCTGCAAGAGCGCCGCACAGGAAGTCGTCACCGCTTGGGGTCAGACCGATGCCAAGCCCGGTCAGGCGGGACAGAAAACAGGCGGCCATCTCCCAGTTTCCCTGCCGGATTAAAGCTGTACACTGATCCAGAAGATGCTGTGCCGCTTCGTTGATCAGAAACTGACCCGGCGGGGCAGGATTTGCTTCCAGCTCAGGAAATAATATCCGGAATCCTGTAGTTTCAGCTGATGAGAGGGCCTTTCGGATGAGCGGTACAGCATGGTCAGGCAATCCTGAGCGGAGAAAAGAGTCCACAGTCTGCGTGCCTAAGAGCGTAAAGATATATTCCTCTCCGGAGGCGGAGAAAGCAAGACCGTCCGGTCTATTCTGGACGGGGATGCCGGGTGCTGCTTTTAGCATCTCCATTTCCGGCAGGGACAGGCAGGTGATCAGACTCAGCGGAGAGACAGGGGATCCAAAAGCCTGCAGGGAAAGCAGAGAGGAACCGCCGGAAAGATTGATGGTTTTCCGGTACACGGAATGCACCTGAAAAGATGCTGTTTTCTGCAGAAGAGAGAGAGCATACGAAGATGCGCAGATAACAGGAATATTCATAAGCAGTACGTCCTTTCTATCATGATAAGGGAATTATACCTCAGAAAAGGATAGATAAAAAGCACAAAAAAAGCGAAAATCAGGAGAAAAATTATACATAATAGATAAAAAGGAACAGTTTTTTTGCCTATTCGTACACTTGTTATGTGATACAGATTTTTTTATACTTTATAAAGCGGAAAAAATATATTGGGGAAAAGAAGGAGGTACACACCATGTATGACTTAATTGTAAGAAACGGGAAACTTGTTACACCAGACAGAATTTACGAAGCCGATATTGCAATCAAGAACGGCGTATACGCCGCATTTCTTGAAAAGGGGACCCCGGCAGAAGCAAAAGAAGAGATTGATGCCGGGGGGAATTATGTATTTCCGGGTATTATTGACTGTCATGCCCATTTAAACGAACCTGGATTTGAATATCGGGAAGATTTTGAAACAGGATCAAGAGCAGCTGCGGCGGCAGGGTGTACATGTCTGATTGACATGCCGCTGAACAATAACCCATCTCTGATGAATAAAGAAATCTTTGATCTGAAAATGGGAAAAATCAGCAAGCATTCAGCAGTGGATTTTGCTCTCTGGGGAGGAATTGTAGGAGACTATGATGATAAACCGGATTCGGTAAAGAATAATATGAACGATCTGGTTGACCTGCATAAATGCGGTGTTGCGGCATTCAAAGGATTTACATGCCCGAACGGCGATCTGTTTCCTACCGTTAACATGGGAAATGTCAGAAAAGCACTTGAAATTCTGAAACCTTATAATGCACTGTGCGGATTCCACTGCGAAGAATACGGACAGGTGCTTGAGCGGGAAAAAGAAGCGAAAGCAAAAGAAGGACTGAGCAGAGAAGAAAAGATCCGTGCATTCCTTGACGCGCACGACGTATGGACAGAATACGTTGCTACAAAAAATATTATTGATATGGCAAGAGCAACGGGAGGACGCGTCCATATCTGTCATGTGAGCCATCCGATGGTGGCACAGGTAGTAAAAGATGCAATTCACGAAGGACTTCCGGTAACTGCGGAGACATGCCCGCATTATCTTGGATTTACAGAAGACTTTGTATTTGAAAAGGGTGCTCCAGCCAAATGTACGCCTCCGATGAGGAAGAAAGAGGATATGGAAAAACTCTGGGATTACGTTCTGGATGGAACACTTTCCTGTGTTGGAAGCGATCATTCTCCGGCAGCAGATGAGGAAAAAGACAATGAGACAAAAGATATCTGGCAGGCATGGGGCGGACTGAACTCCATCCAGTTCTTCCTCCCTATGATGTTTGATATGGTAGTACATAAAAAAGGACTCAGCCCGAGTCTGATTGCCAAAGTTATGGATTATAATCCGGCAAAGGTATTTGGGCTGTATGGACAGAAAGGTGCATTTGAACTCGGCTTTGATGGTGACATTGTCATTGTGGATCCGGAGAAAGCATGGAAATGCAGACAGGAAGAACTGCTGACAAAAGGTCATGTGTCCTGCTTTGACGGTCTGGAAGGTAAAGGAGCACCTGTCTATACAATCATCCGTGGAAAAGTGGTCGCGAAGGATGGTATGTATAAGGAAGATGCGGTCGGCTACGGCAAATATGTGACACCGACAGAGAAATAAGGAAATTTCAGCCCTCTGATCAGGAGGGGGGATTAAGACAGGAGGAATAAAATGAGCGGACAGACAAGAGAAGGAGAAAACACAGGAGTTGAAGTCGGGAAAGACGGACTTGGCCCGGTACCGGCAGAAAAGAGGACAATGGGAGCCTTTTCCTACTGGCTGGTTTGGATTGGAGGGAGTGTTTCCACAGCGAACCTGACTTTAGGTTCCAACCTTGTGTCAGGAGGAATGAACCTGATGCAGGCCATTATCGCCATTGCATTAGGCGGATTAATCTGTGCAGTCTGCATGGCATTAAATGACAAACTCTGCTATAAGACAGGAATTCCGTATGTTGTACAGTTAAGAGGGGCGTTCGGATATAAAGGTACACTGCTGCCATCGTTATGCCGTGCGATTCCGGCGGTTATCTGGTATGGATTCCAGAGCTGGGTAGGCGCATCTGCAATTAATGAAATCAGCAAAATTATCTGCGGATTTGATAATATTGTATTATGGTTCATCCTGTTCCAGGCACTTCAGATTGTGCTTTCAGCAAAAGGATTCCAGGGAATTAAGATTATCAACAACATCGGCGGTGCGGTTGTTATTCTTGCCCTGATCTATGCATTGATTACGATTTTGAGCATGCATGGAGACGTTGTAACAGAAGTGGTAAACAAAAAAGGATCCTGGGGACTTCCGTTCTGGGGAGCGATTACAGCTTTCATCGGATCCAACTGCGCGCTGCTTGTAAATATCGGAGACTCTGTAAGAGAGCTGAAGCCGGGATACGGCGCAGGAACCCGCTGTGCAGCATATGGATTTGCGATGGTTCCTTCTGTGGTATTTATGGGAATCATCGGTCTTCTGGTTACAAGCGTAACAGGAATAGCAAACCCGATTGTTGGATTTGCCTACATCATGCCGAACAAAGTGATTACGGTTATTACGCTTTTAGGTATTGTATTCGGTGTTGTTACTGTTAATATGCTGAATAATGCACTTCCGCCTATTTATGTCCTGGCAGAGCTGGCAAAACTTCCGGTTAAGAAATGTGCGATCATTATCGGACTTCTTGCTTATGTGACATTCCCTTGGGAACTGGTCAAAGACTCCTCGGCGGCAGGACTGAATATTTTTGTACTGGTTTCAGGCGCTGTTCTTGGACCGATTTTTGCGATTCTTGTTGTTGATTACTATATTAATAACAGACAGAAAGTAACATTGAAAAACTATTATAATCCGGACGGACCGTACAGAGGAATTAATCTGGCGGCCATTATCGGTGTTGCAGTGGGAGCTGTTGTAGGTATTATTTTCCTGGATATTTCCTGGATTATCAGCCTTGTCCCGGCCGGACTGGTTTACTATATCCTGAATAAAATCATGAATAAGGATAAAGCGGCAGATTAAAACAGCATGATCTTAATGTAAAAGGAGGAAAAAGACATGTATGATTTATTGGTAAAGAACGGAAAAATTGTAACTGCAGAGGCTGTTTATGAAGGAAACGTAGCAGTGAAGGACGGAAAAATCGCGGCAATTCTTCTGGCCGGAGAGGAACCGGAAGCTTCCAGAACTGTGGATGCAAAAGGGGGTTATGTATTCCCGGGTGCAATTGATACTCATGCACATCTGAATGATCCGGGTTATGAATGGCGTGAAGATTACGAACACGGTACAGCAGCCGCGGCAGTAGGTGGATATACTACAATTATCGACATGCCGCTCCAGAATGAACCGGCTATGACAACGGCAGAAATTATGGAAAAGAAAATCGCGAAAGTCGACCCGAACGCATATGTAGATTACTGCTTCTGGGGCGGATTGATTCCGGATAACTTCCAGGATCTGAAAGGGCTTGACGAGAAAGGATGCGTGGCATTTAAATCTTTCATCGGACCTGTTTCTCCGGATTACTCTCCGCTGACGTATGGACAGGCTTACGAGGCAATGAACATTATTAAGGAATTTGGCGGAAGAGCCGGATTCCACTGCGAAGATTTTTCAACAATTAAATGGCTGGAAAAGCGTATGAAAGAAGAAGGACGCCTTGACTGGCAGGGGTTCCTGGATTCCAGACCGGTTGCCGCAGAAATGCTTGCGACAGTTGATATTATTGAACTTGCAAAAGCAACAGGATGTAAAGCGCATATCTGTCACGTCAGCAGTCCGGATGTTGCGCAGAAAATTAAAGAAGCACAGCAGGAAGGCTATGATATTACGGCCGAGACATGTTCTCACTATCTGAGCATGACAGATCAGGATGTGCTCAAGAACGGACCAATGTTCAAATGTGCGCCGCCGCTCCGTTCTCAGGAAGAAGTAGACAGACTCTGGAGCTACGTAGAAGACGGTACATTCAGCGGAATCGCAAGCGACCATTCTCCGTGTTCCTATGATGAAAAATATAATGAAATTCTTGGAACAAAGATCGAAAATGTATTTGACGTATGGGGCGGAATCAGCGGAATCCAGAGCGGTGTCCAGGTAAGCTTCTATGAAGGATGCGTAAAACGTAATGTATGTCCGACAGTTCTTGCAAACGCAATGGCAAAGAAACCGGCAGAAGCATTTGGAATTTATGGCAAGAAAGGTGATATCCGTGTAGGCTTTGATGCGGATATGATTATCATCGATCCGGAAAAAGAGTGGGAAATCACAAGTGATTCGCTGCTTTATGTTAACAAAATTTCCGCTTTTGTAGGAATGAAAGGAAAAGGTCTTCCGGTATGCACAATCGTAAGAGGAAATATTGTAGCAGAAGACGGCAAAATTGTTGCGGAAAAAGGCGTTGGAGAATTTGTAAAGAAAATCAAATAGACAGAAGAAGCTGTTAAAGAAAGGGACTATCTATTTACCGATAGCCCCTTTTTCTATCCACCCTTTTGCGGTTTACTCTATGGTTTTCAGAAAAGCAATTGTTTCGTCCAACAGTTTTGTGGTCTCCGGCGATTTCTCATCCCGGTCAAAGTCGTGGATGTTTCCGGCTGAAATATATCGAACCGGATTATACCGGCTGCAGAGGGCAGTGAATTCTTCATAAGGAACATCAGTATCCCCGGTACTGTGTGCGGTGAAAAGAGGGCACGGCAGTGTATCGATGGTACGAAGAGAGTAATCCAGATAAAAGAATTTTTCGCGTCCTTCGTAGATGAGCGATTTCCATTTTCCTGTCTGCCGTGCATATACATAGACACTGTAATGGGTATCCAGATCTCCGGAAGTATGGATTTCTTTTGGAATAGCATCCAGACAGGCTTCGGAAACTGCCGGGAGAGAGCAGTAGTAACTGCTGGGTGTTTCGTACCAATGGTCACAGAGAAATCCATAGCCATAGTAGGACAGGATTCCTGCGGGTTTTTCATCAAGTTTTCCGTGGGCGGCAGCGGTCAGGCAGAGATATGCTCCGGCAGAACGGCCAAAAAGAACATATGGAAGTCTTTTCGGGACATATTCCTGCCAGTGATTCAGGTAATGATTGATGGAACTGCATACACATGCCAAAATGGTGTCCAGCTTTGCGGCCGGAGCCAGAGGATACTCAAAAGAAACGACAGGGTAGCCGGCCTCGGTCAGTCTCTGCAGATGCAGGGAAGGAAGATCTTCCGCGTGTCCATATAGAAGCCCGCCTCCGTGGAAATAGAGAATACAGGCCCTGGGTTCGACAGATGGATTCGTATAGACAACGGCACGGACCGGAAATGCGCTGCCTTTTGTTTCGAGTTCTTTTATCGATATCATATTAACGATCCTTTCTTTTGTTATATTTGGAATTTCTGCCCGCATCCGGCACAGCTGCTGATGCAGGGCAGATGATTTCGATGTTTTGAAAAAACAGCAGTTTTGGTATTTACAACGTACAGCCGGATTGATGCACGGGAACCTGCTTCATAAATACGTAAACCGCTATGATTAGTTTAGCACGTATTTTGATACCCAACAACTATATATGCTGATTTTAAGATGATGGTATGGAGATGTAGGATTTATGAATGACAGACAGTGTCTGTTTACTGGGATCGGGAAGGAAGTCAGAGCTCCTGTGGAAGAAAAACAGGGCAAAACTGGATAAAAAACGGCAGGTATTTTATCTGATATTTTGCTTGAAAAAGGGAAAAAGAATTGTAATAATAAAATCATAAAGACTGAACGGTCCAAATAAAGTGAAAGAGAGGATATGTTATGAGCTATTTAAATGGTCAGACAGGATATCGCGAAGATCTTCTTAATACAAGATCCGTTGTAAAAATGGGAAGCTACGCAGTAATTGAACCAGACGGAATTGTAAAAAATGCAATCCCGGGATATGAGAACTGTGATGTGACCATTCTTGGATCTCCGGCTATGGGAGCAACTTTTGCGGATTACTTGATCACAGTACATGAAAACGGAAGCAATCCTGCATTTGGAGGAGAAGGCATCGAATCTTTCATCTATGTGGTAGAAGGAAGCATTACTGTGAAAAACGCAGATGAAGAGGCAACTCTGACAGCCGGCGGATACATCTATTCTCCGGCAGGAAATACAATTGCATTTAAAAACGCAGGTGCACAGGACGCTACACTGTTTGCATACAAACGTAGATATGAGGCGGTAGAGGGATACAGCGCTCATACAGTTGTAGCCAATATTAATGACACACCGTGGATGCCATATGAAGGAATGGAAAACTGCCACAGCAAAGATTTCCTTCCGGCAGCAGGAGATTTTGGATTTGATATGAACATGCATCTTCTGAAATTCAAACTGGGCGGATCTCATGGATATATTGAGACTCATATTCAGCAGCATGGTATGTACTTCCTTCAGGGAAAGGCAATGTACAGAATCGGTGATGACTGGATTCCGTTAAAGAAGGGCGATTATGTATTCATGGACAGCTACTGCCCTCAGGCATGCTATGGTGTAGGTAAAGAAGAGGATCTGATTTACATCTACTCAAAAGACTGCAACAGAGACGTACAGCTCTAATCAGCAGATGACGGTAAGTTATTCCTTAATAGTTTTATATAGAATGTTTGCGCAGAAATCGGCATTATCCATTTTGGATAATGCCGATTTCATTTTATCTCATAAAGGATGTGCAAAAAAAAGCAGGAGAGACGGAAAAACTGGGCAATAACACAAGGGATTTTAACCGGATGAAAGAACTTCTTGTCTGAAAGTACATAGAATCGGAAAATAATTGATAAAAATGAGACAAATTATACAAAACTAGATAAAAATGTTTTTGGTGTTTATCTAGTTCTACGCTTGAAAAATCCCCGGTAAATTGGGATAATAATGCTATCAGTTTTAAGAAGGGAACGAATAGTTAAGGAGAGATGGAAAAATGAAATTATCCAGAGAAGAATTGAAAGGCCTGATGAAAAACAAGCTGATGAAAGCCGGACTGAACGAAAAGCATGCTGATATTGCGGCAGAAGTTATGACATGGTCCGATGAGAGAGGCTATCATTCTCATGGAGCAGTGAGAGTGGAATACTACAGTGAAAGAATTGCCAAAGGCGGCATTACCGCGAATCCAAATTTCACATTTAAGGAAACAGGTCCATGTTCCGGTATGTTTGACGGAGACAATGGATGCGGATATGCAGCAGCAAAAGAGGCAATGGACATAGCGATCGAGATAGCAAAGAAGAACGGAATTGCCGTTATCGGTATCAGTAATATTTCTCATAGTGGTTCTATCGGTTACTACACGGAGATGGCGGCAAAAAACGATCTGGCTGCGATTTCTTTTTGCCAGTCTGATCCGATGGCAGTACCTCCGGGAGGAACAGAACCTTATTATGGCACCAACCCGATTTCTTTTGCGGCGCCGACAGCAGATGACCGGACAGTAGTTTTCGATATGGCAACTACTGTACAGGCCTGGGGCAAGATCCTGGATAAGAGATCCAGAGGTGAATCTATCCCGGACAACTGGGCGGTAGATGAGAAGGGAAATCCGGTAACTGATCCGAACAAGGTGAATGCCCTCCTTCCGATTGCCGGAGCAAAGGGATACGGACTGATGATGATGGTAGATATTTTCTCCGGTATCATGACAGGGGTTCCGTTTGGAAAGCATGTCAGCTCCATGTACCATGACTGCTCCAAGGGAAGAGAGCTTGGACAGATGCATATCGTGATGGACCCGGAACGCTTTGTGGGACTTGAAACATTTAAGAGAAATATGTCCGCAACCTGTGATGAGCTGAACGCAATGCCGACAGCCGACGGATATGATAAAGTGTATTATCCGGGAGAACGTGCGCAGATGAGAAAAGAAAAAGCATACAAGACGGGCGGCATTGAGATCGTAGATTCTATTTATGAATACCTGAAAAGCGATGATATCCACTACAATCGATATGATCATAAAAACAGATTTGCAGAATAGGAGTGAGAGAAAGACATGTTAAAAACAGTAGTAAAAAAAGGCAGCTATCATGACTCTGTTGTGCTGATGCTTCTGACCAACAAGATATCAGCGATTGAAGGAGTCAAAAAGGTTTCCATCATGATGGCAACGCCTGCCAACAAGGATATTTTCAAACAAAGCGGGCTGGACACAGAGGAACTTATGGCAGCAACAGCGAATGATATGGTTGTTGTAGCGGATATTGATGATGACAGCCTTCTGGATACAATTATGGAAGAAACAGAAGAGTTTTTCCGCCAGCAGTCCGCGGAAAGCGGTGAAAAAAAAGGAACAGAAAGCGTGAAATCATGGGACAAGGCGCTCCAGAAGCTTCCGGATGCAAACCTGGCTGTGATTTCCATTCCTGGTGCCTATGCAGCTCTCGAAGCAGACCGCGCGCTTGATGAAGGAATGAACGTATTCATGTTCAGCGACAACGTGACACTTGAGGACGAAGTCAGATTGAAAAAGAAAGCACATGAAAAAGGGCTGGCTGTAATGGGACCGGACTGCGGCACCGGCATTATTCAGAGCGTTCCGATTGCGTTTACCAATAATGTAGCGCCTGGTTCTATTGGGATTATCGGAGCATCAGGCACGGGAATTCAGGAACTGACAACAATTATCGACCGTCTTGGTGAAGGTGTAACCAACGCGATCGGAATCGGAGGAAGAGATCTGAATGCAGCGGTAGGCGGAATCACCATGATGGATATGATTGACGCAATGGAAGATGATGACACGGTGAAGGTTGTCATCATTGTTTCCAAACCGCCGGCAAAAGAAGTCCGTGACAAAATTGCCGCAAGACTGAGTAATTTCAGCAAACCGGTTGTCACATTGTTTGTAGGCGAAAAACCGGAATACCATGAAGAAAACTTCTACCATGCGTATACACTGGATGAGGCGGCAAGACTGGCAGTGGGGCTGATGAGAGGAACAGAGATTCCGGAAGCTGTTGCGGATGTGGATGAAACTACGTTTTACAAGGCGGAAGACGGAAAGACGATCAAGGCATATTATTCAGGCGGAACTCTGGCAAATGAAGCTGCCATGCTGATCAAAGATGCGATGGATGTGAAAGTACCGCCGGAAGATATCGAAGGATATATGCTTCAGCTGGATGGTAATGTTGTTGTGGATCTTGGGGATGACGCTTATACTCAGGGCAAACCTCATCCGATGATTGACCCTGCGAAACGGATTGAATGCATGCAGGAAGCGGTTGATGACGAGAGCACAGGAGCCGTTCTCCTTGATATTATGCTTGGATACGGATCTCATGAGGATATGGCAGGAGCTCTTCTTCCTACGATTAAAGAGCTGAAAGCAAAGGCTGATGCAGCAGGAAGGAAAGTGTTCTTTATTGCGACTGTCTGCGGGACAAGAAGAGACTATCAGGGATATGATGAGGCTGTACGTAAATTAAAAGAAGCAGGCGTAATTGTCTGTGAAAACAATAAACTTGCATGCCGGACAGCAATCCGGGCTGTCGGAAGAGATTTCACGGAACCGGTTAAGGAAGTACGTCCGAAGAAGGCAGTAGAAGCAGAAAAGGCAGTACCATCTGAAAAGCTTCGCGCGCTTCTTTCCGAGAAACCGAAGATCATCAACATCGGTCTGAAGAGCTTTGCGGAAGTCGTAGAACAGTTCGGATGTCAGGTTGTACAATATGACTGGATGCCGCCGGCAGGAGGAAATGTAGAATTAATCAGAACACTCAACTTCCTGCGTCACTATGAAGGTCTGGATATTGATGAAGCGAACCGGGAGGTTATTGCGAAAGTGGTTGCCAGCCAGCCGGTAATTATCGATAATGTCAGAGCAAAAGACGTGATTCCGGAAATGAATGAAGGAAAAGTGATTTTACATGCAGGACCGCCGGTTGCGTATGAGAACATGCCGGATCCAATGCAGGGTTCCTGTGTGGGAGCAGTTCTTTTTGAAGAGTGGGCGGATAATGAAGCGGATGCAAGAAAACTTCTGGAATCAGGGGAAATCCGGTTTATTCCATGCCACCATGTAAAGGCGGTAGGACCGATGGGAGGTATTACGTCCCCGAACATGGCAGTTTTCGTTGTCAAGAACATGACAGATGGAAATGAAGCATACTGTACAATGAACGAAGGTATCGGAAAAGTACTTCGGTTTGGAGCATATTCAGAAGAAGTAGTAGACCGTCTCCGCTGGATGAGGGATATTCTTGGGCCGACACTTGGAAAGGCAATCCGTGAGCTTGGCGGTATTGCAGTAAATCCGTTGATCGCAAAAGCGATTGCGATGGGAGATGAATTCCATCAGAGGAACATTGCAGCTTCCCTTGCGTTCTTAAAGGAAGTTGCGCCGACTATTACAAAGATGGAAATGGATGATAAAGATCGCTATGATGTGATTAAGTTCCTTTCCGATACAGACCAGTTCTTCCTGAATATCATGATGGCAACCGGAAAAGCTGTTATGGATGCGGCACGTACGATCGAAAAAGGAACCATTGTAACTGCGATGTGCAGAAACGGTTACGAGTTTGGAATCCGGATTGCCGGCATGGGAGACGAATGGTTTACAGGTCCGGTCAACACACCTCAGGGACTGTATTTTACAGGATATGATGGAGAAGATGCATGTCCGGATATGGGTGACAGCGCAATTACAGAAACATTTGGTGTCGGAGGAATGGCGATGATTGCGGCCCCTGCTGTTACGAGATTTGTAGGAGCCGGCGGATATGAAGATGCACTTCGTACAAGTACGGAAATGACAGAAATTACTATCGACAGAAATCCGAACTTTATTATTCCGAACTGGAACTTCCAGGGAATCTGCCTTGGAATTGATGCAAGACTCGTTGTGGAGAAAGGCATTACCCCGGTTATCAATACAGGTATTGCGCATAAAATTGCAGGATACGGACAGATCGGAGCAGGAACAGTACATCCTCCGATTGAATGTTTTGAAAAAGCAGTTGCTGCATACGCAAAGAAACTTGGCTATACTTCAAAATAAAGCCGGAAAGGAAGTCGGCGATGGAAGCAAAAAAGATTGTAATTGCCCTGGGCGGAAACGCCCTCGGCAATGATGTAGAAGAACAGAAAGAGGCTGTCGCCAAGACGGCGAAAGTGATTGTAGATCTTGCAGAAGAAGGATATCAGATGATTGTAACTCATGGAAACGGGCCTCAGGTCGGAATGATTCAGAATGCCATGGATGAGTTTGACAAAGATCAGGTGGATTCCAAGAAAGTTCCGCTTCCGACAAGCGTGGCAATGAGCCAGGGATATATTGGAATAGATCTGCAGAATGCAATCAAATATGAATTATTTAAAAGAAATATTGATGGAAAAGTATCTACAATTCTTTCTCAGGTGGAAGTAGATGAGAACGACGAAGCGTTCAGAAATCCGACGAAACCGATCGGAAGATTTCTTACAAAAGAAGAAGCCGAAGAAAGAGAAGCAAAAGGAATCCGCTGCATGGAAGATGCCGGAAGAGGATACCGTATTGTGGTAGCCTCCCCGATGCCGAAAAGAATCCGCGAACTGGAAACAATCCGGACCCTTATGAATGCCGGACATATTGTTATTACATGCGGGGGCGGCGGAATTCCGGTAATCAACCAGGGAGGAAAACTCGTAGGTGTCAATGCTGTCATTGACAAGGATAATGTAAGCAGCCTTCTGGCATCTAAAATCGGCGCGGATTATCTTGTAATTCTGACTGCCGTGGAAAAAGTTGCCATTAATTTCGGGAAACCGGATCAGGAATGGCTGTCTGATCTGACGGTAGATCAGGCTGAAAAATATATTGAAGAAAATCAGTTCGCAAAAGGATCGATGCTGCCGAAAATAGAGGCTGCGATCCGGTTTGCAAAGTCCGGAGAAGGACGTAAGACACTGATTACACTGCTGGATAAAGCAGCAGAAGGTATTGCCGGAAAAACAGGTACGGTAATCCATCAATAAAAAGATTGCGCTGAAGCGTAAGACAGTTTAGGAGAGAAAGCATGAATATACCGGTAAATCTTTTTATGTGGGTTCTGGCATGTCTGCCGATCATTGTACTTCTGGTACTGATGATCAGGTTTCAGTGGGGCGCGACCGATGCGGCTCCGATCGGGCTTGCCATTACCGTGTTTACAGGCATTGTATTTTACAAGGCAGATTTGAAAGTGATTGTTTCGGAAGGAAGCAAGGGAATCTGGAATGCACTGACGATTCTGATTATTGTATGGACAGCAGTACTGCTGTATCAGGTGGGAAATGAGACCCATGCATTTCTTGTCATTCGGGACGGCATGAGAAAGCTGCTCCCGAATGAGCTCCTGCTGATCCTGGCGATGGGATGGATTTTCGAAAGCTTTCTTCAGGGAATTACAGGATTCGGGGTTCCGGTAGCGGTGGGAGCGCCGCTGCTGATCGGAATCGGAGTAAAGCCGATGTGGGCGGTTATTATTCCGCTTCTTGGACAGTCCTGGGGAAATACTTTTGGAACACTGGCAGCAGCATGGGATGCGCTGGGAATGAGCGTCGGGCTGACTACCGGGAGCAGAGACTATCTGGTTACTGCATTATGGGCCGCTGTTTTTATCTGGGTCTGGAATCTGATTATCGGCGTAACAATCTGCTGGTTTTATGGAAAAGGAAAGGCAATAAGAAAAGGAATTCTTGCAGTTGCTCTGATTTCCGTGATTCAAGGCGGAGGTGAGCTGCTGCTGACTCAGGTAAATACAACAATTGCATGCTTTGTGCCGGCATGTATTTCCCTGATTATTATCCTGATGCTGGGCAGGCTGCCTGCTTTTCGCAATGAATGGAATGTAAAAGAAAGTCAGATTATGGAAAGAAAAACTGTCGCACAGGAAGATGGGGAGAAGCCGGAAGGCATGACGCTTGTTCAGGCGTTTGTTCCGTATTTCCTGCTTTCGGTAATTGCGCTGGTTGTTCTTCTGGTGGAACCGGTGCATACGTTTCTGGACCGCATACAGATTGGATTTTCATTTCCGGAAACAGTGACAGGATACGGATATGTAAATGAAGCGGTGGAGAGCTTTTCACCGTTATCGCCATTTACTCACGCAAGTATGTTTCTTCTTATTTCCTCTTTGGCGGGAATGATCTATTACCGGAAAAAAGGATGGATCAAAAAAGGAGGAATCGGAAGAATTTTTATCAGAGCCGTGTCCATGACCATGCCGTCCGGAATGGCAATCATCGGGCTGGTTATTATGTCAAAGATTATGGCAGGTACGGGGCAGACAGAGGTTCTGGCTAATGGTATCGCAAATGTGCTGGGAAAAGTCTACGTCATTCTTTCCCCGTTTATCGGACTTCTTGGCTCCTTTATGACAGGAAGCAACATGAGTTCCAACATTCTGTTTGCAGGATTCCAGTCCACAACGGCAAATCTGCTCCATGTAGATCCGTCTATCGTTCTGGGAGCGCAGACAGCCGGAGGGTCCATCGGAAGTGCGATCAGCCCAAGTAATATTATTCTCGGGACTACGACAGCCAATATTCTTGGAAGCGAAGGCAAGGTACTGAAGAAGATTATTGTAATTACGGTTCCTGCGGCTGTAGTGATCGGTATACTGGTGCTTGCGTTGACAAGCCTGTAAAAAGGAGGCGGATCATGGAAGAACAGAAATTTTTTCGGACAAGAGCAGGACGGCTGACGATTGCATTCTGTGTTATCATGGCGGCATTTGTGCTCATGCTGACAGGCCTGCATTCAGACAACAGTATGTTATATTCAGTCGGTTTCGTTATGACAGCAGCAGCAATGCTGTATTCTCCGATTGAAGTACATATATATCAACGCTTAAAAAAATCCAAAAAATAAAAAGAAAGAGAGGAACTATTTATGGGCATTGAAGAAGTAACAGGAAGAATTGCCGCGAATCTGGAACACTTGAAACAGTATACAGCGACACCGGGAGAGGGCTGTACAAGACTGCCGTTCACAAAAGAGGCAAGAGAAGCGGCGGAATATCTGAAGGGACTGATGGAAGAAGCAGGCCTGGAAGTCCGTGAAGACGCAGCAGGAAACGTAATCGGAATTATGAAAGGGGAAGATCCTTCTCTTCCGTGCGTTATGATGGGCTCTCACTATGATTCTGTTGTAAACGGCGGGGACTATGATGGTATTGCCGGCGTTATCTGCGCGGTTGAGGTTGCAAGACAGTTAAAAGAAAAAGGCATTACTCCGAAGAGAAACTTTGCGGTTGTAGGTTTCTGCGATGAAGAAGGAATGCGTTTCGGTACGGGATATTTCGGATCCGGAGCAATGCTTGGACACAGAGATGTAGAATACTGCAAAAAATTCAAAGACACTGACGGTATTTCCATTTATGATGCCATGAAAGGATACGGACTGGATCCGGAAAAGATCGGAGACGCAAAGTGGCCGGATGGATCTATCGGATATTTTCTGGAAGCACACATTGAGCAGGGGCCTGTTCTGGACGCAGAGAACATTGAACTTGGACTTGTCGACTGTATCGTAGGAATTCAGCGTTACATGGTAACCGTGCACGGAAGATCCGATCATGCAGGAACTACCCCGATGGATATGAGAATGGACGCTGTAGATGCAGCTACAAAAGTTATCTCCAAAATTGCGGACTGGGCAAGAGAAAAAGCAGACGGTACGGTTTCCACAGTAGGATATATCAATACGGTTCCGGGAGGCATGAATATCGTTGCGGAAGAATGTCAGTTTACAGTAGATATCCGTTCCAAGAATAATGACAATATCAATGATATTGCAAACCGGATCCGCGCCGCACTTGACAGAGAAGTAAAAGCAATGGGCGGAAGCTATGATATCGAGACAAAACTGGTAATCACACCGGTTGATCTTTCTCAGGAGATGCTTGGAATTATGGAAGAAAGCTGCAAGCAGCACGAATACAGCTACAAATACCTTCCAAGCGGAGCCGGACATGATGCGCTTGAGATCGGTCAGGTTCTTCCGACAGTTATGCTTTTCGTACCGAGCAAAGACGGAAGAAGCCACTGCCCGGTAGAGTTTACAAAGTACAGTGATTTTGCAAAAGCAGCAACAATCATGACAGAACTTGCAGAGAAGCTTCTCGGATAATCAGATCTGAAAAATAATTTGTTTGAAAGAGGCTGTGTCACAGGATTTTCTGTGACACGGTCTTTTCATTATGTTATACTATATGTATTACGAGAAAGAAACGGATGAGAAAACATGGGATTTACAGTAGAGGATCTTCTGCGTACGGAAGAAGGCAGAACGATGAAAATTGTCTGCGGAGAGCAGGGGCTGAATAATGAAATCAAAGGGGTAACCATAATCGAAGCACCGGACATTGTAAAGTTTATTAATGGCGGAGAACTTCTGCTAACCGGACTTTATGCGTTTAAATCCTGTAGTGTTGAAGAGTTCAAAAGTTATATCTATGAATTCAGAAAAAAGAAAATCAGCGGACTGATTGTAAAAAGAGGCAGGCTGGTAGATGATGCGGATAAGAAAATCGAACTTCTTCAGGAATATGCCCGAAAAAACAGGATACCTATCATGGAAGTGCCGTTTGAGATGTCATTCCAGAGGATTCTGGCGATAGTCATGGAGCATCTGTTTGATGAAGAGGTCATGCTTCTTAAATACTTCAAAACAACACATGATAATTTTACCGCGCTGACACTTGGAAACAGTGGATCAGAGAATCAGTTTCAGAAAATTCTGGATATGCTGGAAAAGCTGATTCGGAATCCGGTCTCATTATATAATCAGAATCTCACCTGCTATGCTTCCTCGTCAGGGGAGAAGGGAAATCTGAAGTTACTTGATAATCTTCAGGATTACGATCCGGATGTACTGACCAATTATCAGTACTGGAAACAGGTGGGAGAGTATATCCAGTATGTGATCCGGGTACGGATGAATGTCGGTATTCAGATGTATCTGGTGGTGACAGAAAAAACGCCTCCGTTTACAAAAATGGACTGTATTGCGATTGAAAATGCGATTGTTGCCCTTCAGTATGAGTTCTCCAGACAGTTTGCAGTTGAAGAACTGGAAAAGAAATTTCAAAATGATATCCTTAACAATATTTTAAACGGCAAGGTAACATCTGAGACAGAGCTTGAGAAGAATGCGGGGCTGCTCCAGATGGACAAAAACGGAACCTACAGGGTGCTTGTCTTTGGTGTAAAGCAGGATGGAAAGCCTCAGAAGAACATGAATGAAAAGCTGATGCATATTACCTGTCTGGAAGAGGCGGTAAGACGCCGGTTTCCGAACCTGAAAATTCACCGGGACCTTGATAAGATAGTGACTATCCGGGAAGCGGATTCTTCCAGAACACAGTCCGAGCACAGAAAAGAAATGCAGGACATTGTCCGTCAGGTTCAGGAGGAAATGAAATATCAGAACCGTAATCTGTGCGTGAGAGCAGGAGTTGGAAAGATTGTTACAGGAATAGCCAATCTCCCGGAATCGTACAAGGAGGCCGATGAGGCACTGACGTTCATTGATATTGCGGGCGATATATCGGGAGACGGAAATTCTTCGGTAATGATGTTTTCGGACTTTGGAATTTTCAAGCTGCTGTGCGAGCAGGACAATCTGCAGAATCTGATAGAATACATACCGGAATCTCTGCAGAAACTTCTTCAATATAAGAAGCCGCAGCAGGAGGATCTGATTACGACGTTAAAATCATACCTGAAGAATAATCAGAACCTCTCCAGAACTGCGCAGGAACTTTATGTACATTATAAAACTGCAGCGTACAGAATCGAAAAAATCGCAAGAATTACAGGCATGGATTTCGACAATGCCAACGAAATGCTGGCGGTGCGCATAGGCCTTATTGTGTATAAAATGATAGAAAACTACAATAAAATATAGTCAAAAAATTCTTTTTTAGGCAGTTTATCCAATCTGGATAAACTGCCATCTTTTTTTTATCATCTTCCGCCGATGTAATTTGTTAAATAATTATCTATACTGATCTCATAAGGAAGAGCCGGAAAGGAAGGGATTACGTGGAAGTTGATGTAAAAAAAGTCATGGAACATCTGGACGAAATCTATCAGTGCGGTGCAAAGCCGGACGGCACTTTTACAAGAATGGCATACTCCGAAGAGGATAAAAGAGGAAGAGCACTTTTCCGGAGCTGGTTTGAAAAACTTGGAATTCCGACACGGGTGGACGAGGCAGGCAACCTGATTGCCCGCATGGAAGGATCCGATCCGTCACTGCCGGCGATTCTTGTCGGCTCCCACCTGGACACGGTGCCGGACGGAGGAAAGTACGATGGAGCAGTCGGATGTATGGGAGGGCTTGCCGTATGTGAGACACTCAAAGCGGCGGGACAGATGCTCCGCCATCCGCTGGAAGTCATCGTCTTTACCGATGAGGAAGGCTTCCGATTTGGAAGCGGCCTGACGGGAAGCAGCGCCATCTGCGGAGAAAAGCTGGATATCAGTCCGGATGATCTGGATATGGACGGAAGAACGAGACGGGAAGTCTTTGAAAGCTGCGGAATTGACATTGAACGTATTCCGGAGGCAAAACGGGATCCGAAGTCCATTCACTGCTTTATCGAGCTTCACATTGAGCAGGGAGGAACCCTTGATAAAAACCAGATTCCGGTAGGAATCGTATCCTCCATTGCAGGCGTGAGCCGGTACGAGGTGACTATCACAGGCGAGGCAAACCACGCAGGAAGTACGATGATGGAGGACAGAAAGGATGCCCTTGTAGCAGCATCGCAGTTTATCGCAGAAGTGCCGAAGACCGTGAAGGCCTGCGGCAACCCATACACCGTAGCGACGGTGGGGACGATCCGGGTGACACCGAATTCTGTCAATGTGGTGCCGGGTACCTGCACATTCCAGCTGGAGATCCGGGATCAGCATGCGGAAGTTATGAAAGAGATCGAGACGAAGATGTTTGCATATCTGAAGGAGATCTGTGAAGAGGGAGGCTATACTTACTCCGTTTCCCCGATTTCCTACCACGCGCCGGCCCCGATGCACGAGGCGGTCAAAGGCGCGATCGAGCGGGCCGTGAAACGGACCGGAACGAAGTACACGGTGCTCCCAAGCGGAGCATTCCACGATTCCCTGCTGATGACAGGGTTCGTACCGACGGGCATGATTTTCGTGCCGAGCGAAAAAGGAATCAGCCATTCCAGATATGAATTTACAAAAGAAGAAGATATCGGACGCGGCTGTAATGTATTACTGGAAACTGTTTTAGAAGCAGACAATATGAAAATGTAATGAAAAAGAATAGAAAGGAGAACATCTTATGGAGAAGAAAAAAATTGGTATCATCGGCGGAGGTATTTCTGGTACATGTTTAGGTTACCATTTAAGCCTCTATGACAACGCGGAAGTGATCGTATTTGAAAAAGCTACGATCGGCGGAGCTTCCACAGCTAAATCCGCAGGAACAGTATGTCTTTTTGATGACTCTCTGAAAAACAGATACTGGGACGTAAGACTTTACGGATTTGAATCCTATCTGAAAATGGAAGCGGAAGAAAAAGGATCCGCTGGATTTGACAAGACCGGCACACTCGTTGTCGCTACAAACGAGCAGGTAGAAGCAACAATCAAAACCGGTATCGCACTTGCAAAAGCAGCAGGATATTCAGGTGAATATATCACAGATAAAGACAGAATCAAAGAGATTCTTCCGGACATCTCCACAGAAAATATTCTTGGAGCCGGATATACACAGGATGACGGCTACTTTGACGGAACCATGATCTCCAACACTTATGCAAAGAAACTGCAGAAAAACGGCGGAGTGATCAAGACCGGCGTAAAAGTGACAGAAGTCATTGTGAAAGACAATAAAGTCAAAGGATTAAAGACAAGCGAAGGCGAAGAATATGAATTTGACTATGTTGTAGACTGTACAGGACCATGGAGCAAATTTACAGGGGAACTTGTAGGTCTGGATGTACCGATCTGGCATACAAAAGCCGAGGCATTCTTCCTTTGCCCTCCGGGAAAGAAACTCAGCTACACATTCCCGGTACTGAAATATCCGGAATTCTATGCTTTAAGAGCGGGAGACAACATCTTTATCTGCAAATCCCACCTCTCCATGGATCTGAACAATCCGATGCATGCAGGACAGTGGGATCCGGACAAACTTCCGGAAACAGGCGGAACAGATGATTACTTTATCGACTTCCTGCTTGATCAGCTTGAAGTAAAAGTTCCTGGAATCGTAGACAGTGGTCTTGTATCATCATGGCTGTCTTACCGTGCAGAGCCGAAGGATTTCCTTCCGATTCTTGGAGAAACTCCAGTAGAAGGATACATCCTTGCTACGGGCTACGGCGGAAATGGTGTCATCGAAGCACCGGCAGCAAGCCGTGATCTTGCAAAACTGATTATGCGCGGCGAGTCCACTCCGTTACTGGAAGACTGGGCATTCAAACGTCTGCTTTAATTTTAGATAAAAATCTGGTGCAGTCCGGCAGTGAAGTTTCTTCGCGGCCGGACTGCTGTGAAAATTTCAGGAGGAAAACATGGATATAGCGGTTCTTATTAAACAGGTACCTGTTTCAAACAATGTATCAGTAGATCCGGAGACACATGCCCTCATCCGTGCAAGTGCAGAGGGAATGATCAATCCGGCTGACTTAAATGCAATCGAAGAAGCCATGATGCTCAAAGAGCAGACAGGCGGAAAGGTTGTAGTTTTCACGATGGGCCCTCCGGATGCCGAAAAGGCACTTCGTGAGGCAATGGCACACGGCTGCGATGAAAGCTGCCTGATCACAGACAGGGTAGTAGCAGGAGGCGATACGATTGCGACAGCAAGAGTACTGGCGGAAGCAATCAAAAAATATGGACAGTTTGATCTGATTCTTGGCGGCGCTCTGTCTGCGGACGGAGCAACAGGTCAGGTTGGAGCAATGGTTGCGGAATGTCTTGGAATTCCTCACATCTGTGAGATTCAAAGCATCAAGTATGATGAAGCTACTCCGGACAAAATCGAAGCGGTGAAAAAAGTATACGGGGAACGTTTCCTTGTACGTACTTCGCTGCCGGCAGTACTGTCTGTAAACTTTGGATGCAATGTGCCAAGACTTGCTACACTTCGTAGTACAAGAGCGGCAAAGAACAAACCGCTTGCTGTCTATACTAACGCGGACCTGAATCTTCCGGAGGACCAGGTCGGAATTAAAGGTTCTCCGACAGCAGTCATCGATTCCTTCGAACCGACAGGAGGAAGAATGGCAGAAATGCTGACCGGAACACCGGAAGAACTGGCTGTGAAACTGAAAGACCTGATCGATGAGGAGAAAGGAAATTTATAATGGCTAATGGAATTTGTATTTTCGCAGAAAATTATAATGGAAAATTAGAGCCGGCTTCTGCAGAACTTGTCTCCGCGGCACGTCTGATTCAGGAAACAACAAAAGAGCAGATCAGCGCGGTTGTTGTGGCAAAGGACTGCGACGGTATTATTGAAGAATTAAAAAATATTGGCGTAGAGAAAATATACGCTGTAAAGACAGATCATGATATCCTTTTTCAGGATGATGCTGCAAGTCAGGTACTTGCTGATATGATCAGAAAGATCGATCCGTCTTCTGTTCTGATTCCGGCGACACCGGCAGGACGTTCCATATTCTCAAGAGTAGCGATGAAATTAAACTGCGGACTGACCGCAGACTGTACAGAGCTGCTGGTGGGCACAAAAGAGGATGGATCCTACTATATTAAACAGAACAAACCATCTTATGGAGAAAACGTTTTTGTTACCATCGTTACAAGAGACGGATACTATCCTCAGATGATGACAGTACGTCCGGGTGTTTACACAATCCCGGAAAAGTCAGAGGGAGACGCGGAAGTTGTCTACATGGATGATATTCAGATCCCGGAATCCAGAATTGAGATCGCGGAAATTCTGCCTCAGGAAGATTCTACAGACAGCATTCTCTCCGCGGAGATTGTTGTCGTAGGAGGAAGAGGAACTCTGGAAGACGATAATTTTGAACTTGTAAAACAGTTTGCGGATAAGATTGGGGCTGCTATCGGCGGTACCCGTCCGATGGTAGATACAGAGACAATTCCGTTTGACCACCAGATCGGTCAGACCGGACTGACAATCCGTCCGAAAATCTGTATTTCTCTTGGTGTATCAGGAGCAATCCAGCACACAGAGGGTATCAAGGATACCAAACTTTTTGTTGCAGTTAATACCGATGAGAATGCGGCGATCTTCAAAGTGGCTGATTATGGAATGGTAGCCGATCTCCGTGAGGTTCTGGAAAATTATCTGAAACTGTAGTACAATACAACTGAGGTGAGACAAATGGAATTATTAGAATTAATGAGAACAAGACACAGCATCCGCAGCTATGGCGATGCGCCGGTATCTGAGGAAGACATCACAAAAATCCTTCAGGCAGGAATGCTTTCCGCGTCAGGAAAAGCAATTCGTCCATGGGAGTTTATCGTCGTGACAGATAAAGATGTCCTGCAGAAAATGTCCGACTGCCGGGCAGGATCTGTGAAGATGCTCAAAGAAGCAGCCTGCGCTATCGTGGTAGTCGGCAATGAGGACGCATCAGATGTCTGGATCGAGGACTGCTCCGCAGTGATGAGCAACATGCATCTGATGGCTCATGCACTGGGACTTGGCAGCTGCTGGGTACAGGGAAGACTCAGAAAAGCAGAGGACGGAAGAGACACGGAAGCATTTGTACGGGATATTCTCGGATATCCGGAAAACTACAAGCTTCAGGCGATTCTTACGGTCGGAGTGCCGGCGGAGGAAAAGAAACCTTATGAGTTAAGTGATCTTCCGACAGAGAAGATTCACTACGGAAAATTCTGATAAAACCCGGTGTCATGCGGGGTGGATCTGTACAGAAAACTGTATAAATCCACCCCGCTTTTTTTGCGTTTTTTTGCGGTTGACAAACGGTATTTTTCGTGATATGTTTAGGACAATTTCGTTATAAACAAGAAGAGAAATCAAGGTGAAAGGCGGTGGAGAATATGGATCTGGTCAAGAAGGTGATAGTGCTTGTCTGCAGTATCATCCTGGTAGGGTTTACCCTGACCGATTTCCATTCTGTCATTGCGGAGGATCCGGCGTATGCCGGACATCTTTTTGTCAATAAACCGGAGAAGCAGACACTCACAGCACACGAGAAGAAAAGCCATCCTGATTCGGACGCCAACAGAGAAGAAGCCGGAATTATGTGGAAGTATCTGAGAAGTGGAAAACAGAAAGCGGCCAGAGGACTGGCACTTTCCACGATCTTTCTGGCCGGGTCGGCTGCTGCATTGTTCCGGATTTTTGAAAACCGGCATTATCTGGGAGGTCTTCTCCTTCAGGTAGTTTATATGGCACGGTTCCTTTATGAACTGTCAGTGCAGAAAGACAAGGACGGCAAGAAAAGAACTTCCGCACGGAGGCTTCTGCTTTCGTTCCAGGACAGTTCAAAAATATAAGGAAGACGTGAAAGGAATTAAGGGAAAACCATGGAACGGTTTATGAATTTTATAAAGCGTCAGTCACCGGGGCTTGTCATCACATCAGGGTTTGCCATTGTGATTTTCATTGGAGCTCTGCTGCTTTTGCTTCCGTGTTCCGTGAAGGACGGGGCGACAGTGACATTTGTGGACGCACTCTTTACATCCACGAGCGCAGTCTGTGTAACCGGACTGATAGCCATTGATACGGCAGATCATTTTACTGCGATTGGACAGGCTGTTGTAGCACTGCTGATTCAGATCGGAGGTCTTGGAGTGACATCTGTCGGAGTCGGAGTTATGATCGCGGTAGGACACCGCGTCAGCTACAGGAGCCGGACACTGATCAAAGAGGCACTTAATGTGGATACCTACAGTGGAATTGTGAAGTTTGTAAAAGCGATTCTTCTGACGACGTTGTTTTTTGAAAGTTTGGGAGCAATTTTAAGCTTTATCGTATTCAGTCAGGATTATCCGACACTTCATGCCCTTGGAATCAGTGTATTCCATTCCATTGCGGCGTTTAACAATTCGGGATTTGATATTCTGGGCGGATTGAGAAATCTGATCCCGTATCAGGAGAATGTCCTGCTGAATCTGACCACCTGCGGATTGATTTTCTTTGGCGGTATCGGTTTCCTTGTCATTATGGATATTCTGAAGCAGAGAAAATTCAAGAAGCTTATGTTTCATTCAAAAGTTGTACTGACAACAAGTATTGTCCTGATTATTGTAGGGACAGTCCTGCTAAAGCTGACCGAGCACATCACATGGCTTGGCGCGTTGTTTCACAGTGTTTCGGCGAGAACAGCAGGTTTTTCAACATATCCGATCGGAAGCTTCAGCACAGCCGGACTCTTTGTCCTCTGTGTTCTGATGTTTATCGGTGCTTCTCCGGGATCAACCGGAGGCGGTATCAAGACGAGTACATTCTTTACCCTTGCACAGGCAGTCCGGAGTATGTTTTCAAAACGTGCGGTTGGCGCATTTAAGAGAAGCATCTCAAAACAGAATGTCAGCAAGGCGTATGCGATCACACTGCTTTCTGCAATTGTCGTGGTCGTAGCGGTATTTTTGATGTGCATTATTGAGCCGGATATCGACTTTATGAAAATCCTTTTTGAAGTGATTTCGGCGTTTGGTACCGTAGGACTTTCTACCGGCATTACGCCGGATTTGAGTGATCCGGGGAAATTGATCATTATCCTTGTCATGTTTATTGGAAGACTCGGAGCTATGACCCTGATCACCATGTGGGTAAACCGGCCGGAGCCGAATATCCGGTATGCGGAAGAACAGATTTCAGTTGGTTAAGAGAAAGGAATAAAATAGAGATGAAAAAGAAAGCATCAGCAAAAACTTTTGGAGTGATCGGGCTGGGACGTTTTGGTATGGCGCTTGCCATGACGCTTGCAAAAGGCGAGAAAGATGTCATTGTTATTGACGAAAATGAAAGTAAAGTAAGAGAAATGAGACCGTACACGGATTATGCATTTGTGACAAGCAATTTGAATGAAGAAAGCCTTCGGGAGGCGGGCATCCAGAATTGTGACGTGGTAATTGTCTGCATTGGTACGAATGTAGGAGTTGGAATATTAACAACACTTAGTGTCATTGAGATGGGAGTACCAAGAGTGATCTCCAAGGCGCTTAGTACAGAACAGGGAGCGGTTTTGAAAAAGATCGGTGCAGAGGTTGTCTATCCGGAAAAGGATATGGCATATTTCCTCGGGAAACGTCTGATTTCCGATAATTTTCTGGACTTCATCCATCTGAATGACAGCGTAGAGATCCGGCAGGTACGTGTATCCGGAAGCGCGAGCGGAAAGAGTATTGAAAAACTTGCTCTTCGGAAACACTATCAGTTGAATATTATCGCTTTGGAAAGAGAGAATAAGACAACGATAGAGATCCACCCGGAAGACACTCTCAGAGAAGGCGATATCATTTCTGTAATCGGAAAGGTCGAAGATATCGACGCTTTTGAAAATCAGCTTTAACAGATAAGATAAAAGGTTCTCCTGACAGGAGAGCCTTTTTCGATGTGCAGAACAGTCAAAAAAGAGGTGCATTGTGAGCTGATTTCTATATAATAGAAAGCAGGAATGAAAGGAGTGAAACAGACGATGGAAAAGGAAATCTTGTTTGGCGCTGCATACTATCCGGAGTACATGCCGTATGAAAGAGTAAAAGAGGATATCCGGATGATGAAAGAAGCGGGAATGAATGTGGTGAGAATTGCGGAATCTACATGGAGCACGTTGGAACCGGAAGATGGTGTATTTGATTTTTCCTATATCGACCAGGTTATAGAAGAAGCCGGTAAAGCCGGAATGAAAGTGATTATCGGGACACCGACCTACGCGGTACCGTCATGGCTTTGCAGGAAAGATCCGGGTGTACTGGTAGAAACCGGACAGGGAGAGTCTTACTACGGAAGAAGGCAGATTTTCAATCTCCTCAATCCGACCTTCCGATGCCACGCAGAGCGGGTTATCCGAAAGCTGGCGGAACATACGGCCGGAGCCGGACCGGTAATAGGATTCCAGATTGATAATGAGACAAAACACTACGGAAATATGGGCAGGGAGATACAAGCCGCATTCAGAAAGGCCATGGAAGAAAAATTTCAAACCACGGAGAATCTGAACAAGGCCTTCGGACTTGCATACTGGAGCAACTCGATTCATAACTGGGAGGATTTCCCCGACATGAGAGGCTGTATCAACGGCGGTCTTGCCTCTGAGTTTTCTGCGTTTCAGAGAAAGATGGCAGCGGATTATCTGATGTGGCAGGCGGATCTGATCCGGGAATACAAGCGGGAAGATCAGTTCATTACCCACAATCTGGATTTTGAATGGAAGAAATTCGGGGCCGATATCGCGCAGGACGGCTATTCCTACGGGGTGCAGCCGGACATTAACCATTATGAGGCAGCAAAAGCGCTGACCCTTGCAGGTACGGATATTTACCATCCGACACAGGACGATCTGACCGGAGCAGAGACGGCCTTTGGCGGAGATTCGGTCCGAAGTCTCAAAGACAGCGGATATCTTGTTCTGGAATGTCAGGCACAGGCTTTTAAATACTGGACGCCGTATCCGGGGCAGCTGAGACTTCAGGCATACAGCCATCTGGCATCCGGTGCCATCGGAACACTTTACTGGAACTGGCACTCCATTCACAGCGGATATGAGACATACTGGCGGGGAGTTTTAAGCCATGATCTGGACACGAATCCGGTCTACGAAGAAGCCGCTGTTATTGGAAAAGAATGGTCAAAACTGGGAGAAAAAATCAACGGACTGCAAAAAAAGAACGAGATTGCCCTTGTAATTGACAACCATTCGATGTCAGCATTGAACTGGTTCCCGATTGATAAGGATCTCAGTTACAACGACGTTGTAAGGTGGATGTATGACAGCCTTTATGAGATGAATCTGGAGTGCGATGTGGTGGATGTCCGGGCGTTGGACCCGTCCAGATATAGGATGATTGTGACGCCGACGCTTTACAGTGTGCCGGAGGAGATGCTGAAAAAGCTGGAGACATTTGTCAGAAAGGGAGGCGTTCTGGTCAGCTCTTTCCGATCCTTTGTGGCGGATGAGTACCTCAGAGTGTACCATGACAAGGCACCGCATATCCTGCACGAATGCTTTGGAATGAGCTACAATCAGTTCACCGAGCCCGGGCGTACCCGGCTGAAAGGGAAGGAGGTCCGGTATTTCGCGGAACTTTTGAAAATGGAGGGAGCCGAAAGCATGGCGGACTATGAGCATAAATACTGGGGCCGGTACGCGGGAATGACGCATCACACGTTTGGAGAAGGACATGCATATTATATGGGATGCTGGACCTGCAAAGAAACGCTGAAAGAACTGTACCGGAAGGCAGCAAAATCCGCCGGAATCTTCTGCCCGGAACTGGCCTGGCCGGTGACAGTAAGAAGCGGAGTGAACCGGGAAGGGAAACAGATTCATTATCTGCTGCATTACAGCGAAGAGGAACAGGAAATTCTCTGCCCGTATGATAATGCCGTAGATCTGCTGACCGGGAAATCATACCGGAAAGGGGAGCCAATCTGTCTTTCGGACTGGGATGTGAAAATACTGGAGGAAGCGTAGATGAAAGCGTTTTTATATACGACAACAGAACAAGTCGAATTTTCCGGAATTTGCTCAGGATTCATGACAGGACATTGCCGGTTCTGTATGGCCGGGACGGTTAAAAATGAAAGAAACTCTATTTTCTCCGTAGCATATCAGGTCCGAATACGGTTATAAATGGGAATTTCTTTTTTTAATCCGTAGTAAAGCAAGTTCTAATACGGTGCGAATAATAGAAAATGGATTTGTAACCGTAGTAAATTGGATCGGGATACGGTTTAAATATAAGAAAATATATTTTTGACCGTACAAACCGCACCTAAAATACGGTTGTAATATGGAAAAATCAATTTGCAACCGTAGAGACCAGGTAAAAAATACGGATGAGGGAGCAATAAGTTTGTTTTTAACCGTACCAGCTTCAATAAAATCAGGTTTTGAAGCTAAAAACTTGATTTGTAACCGTAGAGGAATGCTTGCAGGGGGCAGGACGCATTCACATGTTTTAATAAAATTGAAAAATCTATGTAACGAAATCATCCTTTTTCGGATATATGGGCACAAAGGAGGTGAGGGGGAAGATGCAAAGTTTCCACCTGGCTGTGTCAGATCGCGAAACATCTCTGGTATCAGGAACTGGCGAGGCGCAGGCGGAAAGGCACCAGTGAATTAAATGAAAAGCTTGCCTCCTCCGGCGCAGATCTGTCCGAGACTGTCTCTATCAGGGAAGAGAAGATGGAACTGTTCAGGAAAGTGCACATTCTGGACGAGACTGCGAAGGAGGTTGTGTTTCTCAGGCTTACAGGAGCCTTTTCCTTCCGGGAGATCGGAGACATCTTCGGGAAAAACGAAAACTGGGCCAGAGTGACATTTTATCGGGCGAAACAAAAACTTGTGAAAGGATGATGAAGTATGAAATTAAATTGTGAAATAATCAGGGATTTACTGCCGAGTTATATTGATGGACTGACAAGCCAGGAGAGCAACAGACTGGTTGAGGAACATCTGGAAAGCTGTGCAGAATGCAGAGAATATCTGAAGGAAATGCAGGCGGATCTTTCATCAGAGGCTTCTGTAGAAAAGAACAAGAAAGCCATCCGGCCATTCCGAAAGCTGAACCGGAGGGTAAAGCAGAGGATTGCGGCAGCGGCTGGAGCTGCGGTACTGGTCTGTGTGGTTCTCTTCGGAGTAGGAACGTGGTACTATGGCCGCACATGGACTGCGGATTCCTCGGATGTCAAGATGAGCGTGGAAGCCTCGGGGAGCATTGCAACATTAAGATTCACCCCACAGGAGGACACAGTCCTCTATGTAGAGGCAGATGAAAACGAGGAAAATACGATTGTGATTACAGAAGGATACCGCAATCCGCTGAAAAAGGTATATCAGAAATCCGCCTATTATGGCTATACATTTATTGATAAAAATACCGTGATGGGGCTGAACGGAAAAAGCACAAAAATTGACGAGGATGATGTGCTGACCATCCGGTATGAAGATAAGACAGAAACAATCTCCATGCAGGAACTGGCAAAAGAAGCGCTGGCAAACAATCCGGAACGGACATTCTCTGAATAGAGAATGTCCGCCCGGTCGTTGGGAACAGAAGGGCGGACAAAAGATGAAATAGAGTAAAAGATCAGACGAAAAAAGTACTTTACAATCCTGTAGATATATTGTAAACTCTTGGTTAGTTATTGCTAACCAAGAAAAGACTTGCAGGAGGTACTATGACAATATTAAATCTGATTATGACTGTTATTTCATTGATACTGCTGATCCTCTGTATTATGGCACCCTTTCGGAAAAGCGGTGCGGCAAGAGGACACCAGATGATTCAGGCGGTTTTAAAGCCCCACACGATCTATGGGATTCTCCTCCTTGTGACATCACTTGTCCACGGAATTCTCTCCGGAAACAACCCGGCGATGATGAGCGGAAAGCCGGCATGGCTCTGCCTGTTGATTCTTCTGATTTTCTCGGCGTTCAAAGGCAAGATGAAGACCAGAAACTGGATCAAAATCCACAGAGTACTTTCAGTATTGCTCTGCCTTCTGATTGTGGTACATATTGTACATGCCATTGTAGTATAAAAGCTACGGTTGGAAATGGAAAAGGCAGCGGATGAACATTGTACTTACACAGTGCGTATGGTACAATGGATAAAAGAGCAGAAATACAAGTTGTTCAAGTTTTAGCAACAGATACGACCCTCGAAGCGGCAACTTCGGGGGGGTCTTTTACGAGAGGGGCTGTTTTTATGTTAAAGAAAACCGTACTTTCCGGATGCGCAGCAGGAATCTTTCTGGCAGTATTGGCAGGAACAGTTGTGACAGGGGTAAAAAGTCCGATTGAAAGCCAAATTGCACCGGGACTGAAAAAGGAAGCAAAAGAGATGAAGTCCTTTTTTCGCTCGCCCGAATCAGAAACAATGATTGCTGAAATACAGAGAAATCTTACAACATCACATACCGGAGAAGAAAATTCCGTGGAACTCTATGAGGGCCTGGCGTTTGAACCGAAAAAAGCGTATGAAGTTTACACATTAAAAAGTGAACACGTTATTCGTGAATTTGACCAGAATGGCACGTTTAAGGATAATATATCCGAAGAATATGTATTACAGGTACCGCTCAGCAACAGCCAGAATGAACTGGTCGGCCTGACCTTGTTTTATCAGGAGCAGGGAGGTTTTGAATTAGTCGCCTATGGAGAAATGGAAGAAAAGCAGGAAGTCCTGACAGATATGGAAGAGTTAAACGCACTTGTAAACGGTCAGGAAGAACTGAGAGGGCAGAAAGAAATCAAAGATGCAAAAACAGTTGTTCTGTATCAATATAATACATATGCAATTTATATCGAGACAGCAGACGCAGAATATATGATTCCGATTTCGGCCAACAACGTCATGACACAATTAGAAGAAAACAGAATTTATACAGCAGAAGAATTTATAGATGTGCTGCGATTGACTTCCAGTGAAGATATAAACAGCGAAAACCCGCTAACCTTAAAGGTTGGCGGGTTTCGCTGTTTATAAGTTATCTAAAGGAATGAGAGTAAAGTGCGGCACTTTGAAGTGCCTTACTTTATGAGGGGGGAGATAGTGATTTGTTTATCAACTATCTGATTCTTAGTATAACCAGAAAATGTGTCTAAAATATGTGCAGATCATAAAAGAAAACGAAATTTTCTTAATGGTCTATTAAGATTTTAACGCAAATGGCCGTTTTACCCGGGAAAAACAGGGTGATCAAGCAGATTTTTCGGTATTGTTGAATAAGCTATCAGATTTTTTCATCCGTATATATCCGGATAATCTGCCTGAGAATACTGTGAAGATAAGGAAGATATTCCTCAATCGGAACCGGCTGACTGTAGAGGATGCAGTTATAGCTGGTGGAACCGATAAGTTCGATAATAGTAAAAAGCATCAGTTCCGGGGTATCGCAGTGAACTCCGTATTTCAGCATTGATTCCAGAAAATGCTCATAAAATTTCTGGGAGGTTAAAAATCCTGTATCAGAAACGGTATTCTGAAAAATTCCCCAGGAGAGATTTTTGGCAACAAATTCCATTAATGCGTGCTGGCTGCGGAAACAGTCAATGATATAATCTGTAATAAACAGCAGTTCCTCCTCAAATCCGGAGGCGTGAGATGTTTCCAGCGCACGGTGTGCATCATCAAACAGCTGGCCGGCTTTAAAGACGATCAGTTCATTTCTTAGATCATATTTATCCTGAAAATACAGATAAAAAGTCCCTTTTGCAAGTCCCGCCTCCTGAACAATATCAGATATGGTTGTTTTCGAGAATCCTTTCTCTGTAAACAGACGGAAGGCTGTTTTGAGAAGCAGATCCTTTTTCTGCTTTTTATTTTCTTCTACCTTTCCCATGCAGATGTCTCCTTTTTACAATTTGCTATTAGACACATTATGATAGATTTGTCGTGAAAAGTCAATAAAATGACTAAAATTCATTTTTTATACCCAAAATTATTGACTGATAGTCATTTTTGATTATACTTAAGGAATAACGTTTACAAGTGAAAGGAGTTGGTACAGGTGGTGAAAATCGGCAAATGGATTGCCAGGCACAAGGTACTGATTTTAATTCTGGGGATTCTCCTTGTTGTTCCATCGGTGATCGGGATGGCAAAAACACGGGTTAATTATGATTTGCTCAGTTATCTTCCGGAGCATCTGGAAACTGTGAAAGGGCAGGATCTTCTGGTGGATGAATACGGCATGGGGGCATTTTCCATGGTTGTGGCGGAGGATATGGAACTGAAAGACGTGCAGAAGCTAAAAGAGGCATTTGAAGAGATTCCGCATGTGAAAGATGTACTCTGGTACGATGATATAACGGATATTACAGTTCCGGTGGAAATGCTGCCGGATGATTTGGAGGAGGCGTTTTTCCGGGGAGATGCTACAATGCTGCTGGCGCTTTTTGACAATACGACATCCTCGGATGAGGCAATGGATGCAGTGACGCAGATGAGGAAGACCGCGGATAAGCAGTGTTTTATCAGCGGAATGACCGGTGTTGTAACGGATATCAAAAATCTTTGCCTGAAAGAGATGCCGGTCTATGTTGTCATTGCAGTGCTGCTCTGCCTTTTCATTCTGGAACTGACATCGGGATCGTATCTTGTTCCGGTATTGTTTCTGCTGAGTATAGGGCTTGCGATTCTCTACAATATGGGAACAAATATTTTTCTGGGCGAGATTTCCTATATCACTCAGTCGCTGACGGCGATACTGCAGCTTGGGGTGACAATGGACTATTCTATTTTTCTGCTCCACAGCTATGAAGAAAATAAAAAACGTTTTCCGGGTGAGAAAGAACGGGCCATGGGGCATGCGATTGCAAACACGTTCCAGTCGGTCATCGCAAGTTCCGTTACAACAATTGCGGGATTTGCGGCATTGTGCTTCATGACCTTCGCGCTGGGAAGAGATCTTGGAATTGTCATGGGAAAAGGCGTTTTGATGGGCGTATTGTGCTGTGTAACCATTCTCCCGTCGCTGGTACTTGTATTTGATAGAGCAATTGAAAAGACAAGCCACCGGCAGCTGCTGACAAATATGGACCGGATTTCCGGATTTATCACAAAACATTACAAAGTGTGGATCGGGGTATTTCTTATTCTGATTATTCCGGCGGCGTATGGAAACAGCCGTACGGAAATTTATTACAACATCGCTCAGTCCCTGCCGGAGTCTTTGCCAAGCAACATTGCGAATGAAAAACTGGAGAAGGATTTCGATATGGCAAATGTGCACATGGTATTGATGGACAAACATATGGACAGCCTGAAAAAACAGGAGATGATGGAAAAGATTGATGAGGTGGACGGCGTGAAGTGGAGTATCAGTATGAATTCCCTGATCGGTCCGGCAGTTCCGGAATCCATGATTCCGTCAGAAGTCAAAGAGATGCTGCAAAGCGAGAACTATGAGCTGGCATTTGTCTGTTCAGAATACGGGGCGGCGACAGAAGCGGTAAACCGGCAGATTGCTCAAATTGACAGGATCGTAAAAGCCTACGACAGCGATGCCATGGTTATCGGGGAAGCTCCTCTGATGAAAGATTTGCAGGACGTGACCGATATCGATTTGAAAATGGTCAATCTGGTGTCTATAGCTGCAATTTTTCTCATTATCATGCTGACCTTTAAATCGATTTCTCTCCCTGTCATTCTTGTTGCGGTGATTGAATCTGCCATTATGGTCAATATGGCGGTTCCTTATTTTCAGGGAGAGAGCCTTCCGTTTGTCGCAAGCATTGTAATCGGTACAATCCAGCTTGGAGCAACTGTGGATTATGCTATTTTGATGACAAGCAGATATCAGAAAGAGAGAAGAAGAGGAAAAAATAAAAAAGAGGCGGTTTCCATCGCGCACCGGATGAGCATGCCGTCGATCGTAAGCAGCGGTCTGAGCTTTTTTGCGGCTACATTCGGTGTGGCGGCATATTCCAATATTGATATGATCAGTTCGATCTGTACGTTGCTGGCAAGAGGTGCATTGATCAGCATGTGTGTAGTAATTCTCATTCTTCCGGCTATGTTTATGATTTTTGACGGTGTAGTATGCAAAACGTCCATCGGATTTCTTGGACAAAAGAAGAATGCGGCAGGTTTTTCGGGAAAGAAAAAAACAGCCTGATTTTAAATGAAGGAAAGGAAATGAATGATGAGCAGAAACAGAAAATGGAAACAGAAAATGGCTGCGTCTCTGGCAGCCGGGATGTCGGTGGTGTTGTCTGCGGTGCCGGTGTGCGCTGCAGGAAGCGAAAATGCAGGAAATAATGCGGTCTGTAAGGAGGAAACGGTTTATGTTAATGCAGATGCTGCGGGAAAGCAGAAATCGGTAACCGTTTCCGAACAGTTGAAAGGGATTCAGAGTACCGGAACAGTCGCTGACGAAAGTATTCTGGACGGGATAAAAAACATCAAAGGGGACGAGAACGTTTCGCAAAATGGAAACCGGCTTACATGGCAGGCAAAAGGAGAGGACATCTTTTATCAGGGGACAACAGAACAGGAACTTCCGGTCTCCATGAAAACAGTGTATATCCTGGATGGAAAAGAGATTTCGCCGGAAGAACTGGATGGGAAAAACGGCCATCTGGAAATCCGGATTACATATGAAAATCACGCAAAGCGTACGGTAAGCGTAAAGGGCGGGGAAGAAACAGTATTCAGCCCGATTGTTCTCGTGACAGGACTGATCCTTCCAAATAAAACATGTTCCGATGTCAGAATTGACAACGGGAAAGTTATCAATGACGGGGATAAAAATATCATTCTGGGCGTGGCTATGCCGGGGCTGAAAGAAAGTCTTGGTATGAAAGAAGGAGAGGCGGCGGCAGAAATACTTACGATTCCGGATACGCTGACAATTTCTGCGGATGTGGAAGATTTTTCAATGCCGTCGACTTATACGGTCGGACTGACAGACGTACTGGACGAAATTGATCCTGATAGTTTTGACAGTTTAGATGAACTGTCGGATTCTCTTGCGAAAATGGAAGATGCGGCACTGGAACTGGTGCAGGGCTCAAAAGAGCTGTCCAAAGGAGCTGACACGCTGGGAAGTAGATATGCAGAATTTGATCAGGGGATCGATACGATGCAAAGCGGAATCGATGCTCTGGATGCGGGCGCGGCTTCCCTTGCTGCCGGAATCGCAGAATATACCTCAGGTACGGACACATTAAATGCGGGAATTCAGACGTATTTTGGCGAGAACGGGGAACTGTCCGCTACTATTACAGAGTATAAGAACGGAGTCAATACTCTGCTTGCCGGAATCGAAGAGTATACAGAAGGAGCGGACACTCTGGCAGATGGAGTCAATACCTATGTGGCCGGAGAAGAAAAGCTGGCTGAAGGAGCAAAGCAACTGTCTGCACTTTCCGAAGGCCTGACCAGAATACAGGAGGCCGTCCGGATACTAAGTGAGAGCGCGGACGGAACAGGAAGCGCAGAGGAAGACCTTCTTGCGGCCGCCGGTGAGCTTGCGGACGGAACGGAAACACTCAGTCAGGCGCTGAAGTCAGAGACCGTCCAGAAACTGCTGGAACAGGTTGATGAAATGACGAAGACCGGGCAGGAACTGACTTCAGCCGCCGGCGAACTTGGCAAAGATATTGAAAAGGAGATTGCCGGACCTGCGTCGGAGATTACGGCATCTCTTCAAACACTGGCCGGTCTGCTGAATGAGGTAAACGAAAAAGCTAGTTTGCTGGAGAAAGGATGCAGTGAACAGGTCGCAAAGATCAACCGGACGGTAGAAGAGAATAACCGGAAAATACAGATGGCAAAAAAGGCGGCGGCTGAAGGAGAGGAACAGATTGCCGCGGCTCAGGCCGGGCTTAATCAGCAGATACAGGCACTTCGCGCGGCAGGGCAGGAGGAGGCTGCCGCTCAGATAGAGACAGCCGTGCAAAGCCTGGAGAATGCCCGCACATCCGCACAAAACCTGCAAAATCTTTCCGGATTGGATACAGTAGAAATGCCGGACTTTTCCGGAATTGATACGGAAGAACTGTCCCGGAATGCATCATCGCTGGAATCAGAGATCCGGACAGTTGTGACATCATCCGGCAGGCTTTCTTCCCGGATGACAGGACTGCAGGACGGACTAAAAGAAATGGAAGAGAAGAAGGACGCACTTCCGCAAACATCTATGCAGGAAATTTCACGGCAGGTTGAAATTCTTAACCGCGGAATGCAGGGACTGTACCAGGCAGCAGGGACTCTGTCGGGAGGCCTTTCTGAACTGGGAGAAGCATCGGACGCCTTGCGGAATGGAGCAGCAGGAATTCAGAATCTTCAGCAAGGATTTGAGAGTCTTGGACAATATAATGAAGCATTGAAAAGCGGAGCAGGAAAACTCAAAGACAGCAGTCCGTCGGTACGGAAAGGCGCACAGACCTTACTGGGCGGTACAACACAGCTTTCCAACGGGCTGGACACTTTAGGAAGCCGGCTTTCCTCCGGTTCTGCTGCACTTTCTCAAAACAGTCAGGCGCTAAAGGAAGGCGCTGCCACGCTGAAAAGCGGAACGCAGAAACTGGTATCCGGAGGTGCATCTTTGAAAACAGCAAGCGGTCAGGTACAAAGCGGCATTGATACACTGAGCACCGGTGCCAAGACGTTGGCAGATGGAATGAAACAGTTTGAAGAAGAAGGAATTTCCAAACTTCAGGAAGTGACGGATACAGAGTTTCAGGATATTGCTGACCGGTTCAAGGCGCTCACAGGCGAAGAGTGCAGATACGATACTTTTGCCGGAAAACCGGAAGAGATGGAAGGAACTGTGAAATTTGTCATTGAGACAGAAGCAGTACCGGCCAGATAACAGAGAAGGGGAAAATTCATGAAATGTCAAAACCATCAGTCAGAGATGCCTGATGGTTTTTATGTTTTGAAACGAAAGAAAACAATATGATAAAAATGTGTAAAATGAGAGTAGAAAAGTATGGAAAAATGTGTAAAAATTTATTGAAGAAAATTTTCATAACCGTTTGATGGAGGCTTACAATTATTATTTGATTATCGGAGGGATGCCCGAATGTGTTGTTGCATGGATGGAAAGTAAAGATCCAAGGCAGGTCAGCCAGATACAAGAGGAGCTGATTACAGTTTATGAGAATGATTTTTCTAAACACAATGGAAAAATAAACAGTGGCCGCATTTTGATGGTCTTTCGGAGTATAGTGACACAGCTTGCAAAAGAGAATGAGAAATTTATATATGGTGTGGTCAAAGAAGGGGCCAGGGCACGGAAATTTGAAGAGGCAGTAGAGCCAAGATACTATTCCACGTCACGGGAGGAGATCGACTTTATTGTTCAGCATGGGATGGAAATCGTGCCGATTGAGGTGAAGGCAGGGACAGATAAGTCAGCGGCTTCTTTTAAAAATTATATAAAAAAAAGAAATCCAACTCATGCGGTACGTCTATCAAAAAGAGAATATCGAAAAGATGGTGCAATTACCAATATTCCACTTTATCTGGCAGGAAAACTTCCGGTATTTTTAGATTAGTTGCCTGATTGCATTGTCTATTTAGAAAGGCCTTCGGTTATCTGACATCCTGATAACCGGAGGCTTTTTGTGAAAAGTGAGGACTGGAGTATATTCCAGAAGCAAATGAAAATGACTTGTCATTGCCCAAAATACCCCGGGAAGAGACCGTGACAGGAACTCTTCCCGGGGTTTACACATCCAGATCTGAGAGCAATTATTATGATTCCTTTAACTCCGGCAGATATTTCATGATAAATTCCTCCACGGAGGCTGCTCTGGCAGATCCCTTGACCCAGGTCGTAAGAAGATCCAGATCCTGCTCTTCCAGAATTCGTGTGCGTAAATTGTCAGGCACACGGCCAAGATCTTCTAAAATAGAGAGTACATCTTCCGCTTTCCCCTCTGCTTTACTTTCCCGTCTGGTTGCCTGCACGTCATAGTATTCAAAGTGATCGAAAAACATTCTCTAATCCCTCCATTCAATCGGATCTGTTTGTCTGCTGGTCATAAATCTCCTTTCCGAAGGGAGCAAAGACAAACAGACAGACATTGAAATTAATTTTATTGTACCAGTGAATGAAGTGAAATACAATAAACAGCAAGTCCTTTCTATATCTGTTTTCCCTGTTCCCGTCTGTAAAAATGAATCATTGAAAAATGTGGCCGAACGGCTGGAAATCAAAGGACAAAAGAATGACTGTCCCGATTTGATAAGGAACAGTATATACCCGGAAGAGGGGAAAAGCAAGGAGAAAACGTCTATTCATAGCATATTCCGATAGTTATGACAGAAAAATAAGGCAGAATCAACGAAAAGGTGAACCTTTTTTCAAGTTCAAACCATCTTTATTTAATAGAAGGGTAAAAGATGGGGAACAGTAGGTTCAAGGAGGAATCAGTATGAAGGAAAAAGTGACATTGAAGATACAGGGGACAGAAATCAGGGAGTTTGAGATGTATCTGTATGAAAGAGAAAATGCAGAGGCGACAATCCGGAAATATATCACGGATCTGAAGTGCTTTTTTTCGTTTCTTGGAGGAGATCAGGAAGTGGACAAGCCGCGTCTTCTTTCTTATAAAGAATGGCTTCTCGAGCATTATGCGGTAAACAGCGTGAATTCCATGCTGGCGGCTCTGAATCAGTTTTTGATATTCTGCGGATACTGCGAGCTTAAAATCCGGCGCGTAAAAACACAGAAGAACCTGTTTTTGCAGGAGGAGAAAGAGTTGACCCGGAAAGAATACAAACGCCTGGTGCAGACAGCGAGAGCGGAGGGAAAGGCACAGCTTGCCCTGTGCATCGAAACGATCGCTGTCACCGGAATCCGGGTCAGCGAACTGAAATATTTTACGGTGGAACAGGTGAAAAAGGGCAGAATCGAGGTACACAACAAAGGAAAATACCGGAGAATCTTCCTGACGGGAAGCATCCGTAAAAAACTGCTGATATATGCGGCAGCGCGGAAAATCCGGTCAGGCTGTATTTTCGTGACGAAAAACGGAAAGCCAAAAGACAGGAGCAATCTCTGGAGCGAGATGAAAGCGTTGAAAGAAAAGGCGGGAGTCAGCGGCGAGAAAATCTTTCCGCACAATCTCCGCCACCTGTTTGCAAGAGTCTACTATCAGACAACCAAAGACCTTACAGGACTTGCGGATGTCCTCGGACACAGCAGCCTGAACGTGACAAGAATCTATACCTCCAATACAGGAGAACTCTATCAAAGACAGCTCGATCGCATGACCGTCTTGCAGATTTAAGAGGGAAAAGGGGAAAATAAAAAACACCACATAATATCAATTATGTGGTAATGCAAAGTCGGCCTATCTCATCTAGTCACCAGTTTTTAGTTTTCTACCCTATTTTATAGCAAAAAACGTACTGCGTCAATGCAGCGACGGAAGATTTCACAATTTTATACATCAAAATAACACCCGCCTTTTACATATCATTTGAAAAATCGACGGGACACCGAAAAACAGGACTTCACTTTTTAATTAAGGAAAAGCCATGTACCACATAATTGATATTATGTGGTTGTTTGCGTTCTATGGAATGAGGCAGAGGAAAGATATGGAAAATAGATGCAGTAGCCTGAAACGGGGAGACATCATAATCTCACCCCAGAGGATGAAATTTATAAACCATGGAATTCTGTTTGTAACGGAGGAAGGAAAGTCCGACAGCCTGGATGAAGACCGGATCCTGCTGGCCTGTATTGAGCAGAGCGGGAAGGACGGCACAATCCGGACCCGGCTTCCCGTGGAAGAGGTTACGTCTGATACGGAAGGACGCTTTTTCCTCGGCACGATTTACGGTACACGGTGCGAAATCCAGACGAACCGGATGGGCGCCACGGCGGGGGAACTGCTGATGGAAATTGTCCGGCATTATCCCTGGCTCTGGATCGGGGATCATGAGTGCCTGGACTCCGGGGACAGGAAGAAATGGCAGGAATTACAGAATATGGTGGAACAAATGCGTGCCTGCAGTATTTTGCTTGACTGAGGGGAGATTTGTTTCGATTAAGAAAGAAAAGAAGGGGGAAGGAAATTGAAACTGATGGATCAGGCAATAGAAAAGAAAGCGGAAGCTAAAGGAGGAGACCATGAAAAGTAAAAGAAGGAAGAGAGTCATAGCAAGCGTGCTTTGCATGGTTTTGATGCTGAGCACGGGAATGTCCACACTTGCGGAAGCAGATGCAGGAACAGTGCCTGCGGTGGAAGAGACGGCAGCTGCCAGGACGACGGCGCAGGAGACGGAAAGTACTTCGACGGATGTGCAGACTGCGGAAACGGAAACACAACCCCAAACGGAGACCGAGAACCAGACAGAAACAAAGCAGACCGAAGAAGCAGCGCAGACACAGCCGGAAGAAACGACAGCCGCTCAGCCGACAGAGGAAGCTTCCGGCGGAGAGACAACACAGACAGAGACAGATCAGACTGCACAGAATACGCAGGATCAGACTACATCTGCGGAAACTTCCGGGACAGAAACACAGAATGAGGCAGTAGAGACACAGCCGGAAGAGACTGAAACAACAACACCGACAGAGGAAACTCAGGAAACGAAGGAAGAGGCAGGTGTTTCTCCTGCATTTAATGAGACTTATGAAAATAGTGAAGTCACTGTAAAAGTTACGGCAGATGAAGGAATCGTACCAGAAGGCGCAGAACTTTCTGTTACTCCGATTGTGAAGAAAGAAATCACTGATCAGATGTCCGAAGAGGAAAAAGCTGAGGCAAAGAAAATCAATGATCAGTATGATCTGACAGAAAAGAAACTGAGCGAAGACAGCGATAAGAATAAGGAAATCATGGAAGGTTTCCTGGCTTACGATATCAGCTTTCTTGTGGATGGCAAAGAAGTAGAGCCAAGCGGTGATGTGAAAGTAGTCATCGACTTTAAAAAAGCAGCTGTACCGGAAGGTGTCTCTGAAGATGCTACTGTAGCGGTAAAACATCTGAAAGAAGATGAGAGCGCGGAAGATGGTATCGTGGTAGAGGATATGACAGAAAAGGCAGAAGTCCAGACTACGGAAAAAGCGGAAGTCGAGAAAGTAGAGCTAGTTGCGGAGAGCTTTTCGACGTTTACGATATACTGGGGAGATTATTCAACTATTCAAGTTCAGCTTGTAGATGAATCCGGGAATCGAATAAATGGGAATGATAACTATCGAAAGTTTGATGTTAGTGGAGAGCAAACAGTAGAAAGCCTTGCTAACGATTCGGCACTTAACAGTATAACTGAAAAATATGATTTTCAAAGAGCCGTAATTGGGCAGAGCTATAGTTCGGATAAGGAGATTTATTCATTACGTAAAAATAATGATGGCTACCGAATTCAATATAAAACAGAAAAAAATGGACAGTGGCAATATGTGAGTGACCAAACAATATGGTTTATCTACAGGGCAAAGAGCAGTCAGTCATTAGGGACTATAGAAACTGTAGATAGCCGGGCAAAGGGTATTCATGTGAATTTGTTTGACTATACAGCTACATCTTCAGATCAAGGTATAAATTCAGGGATGAATTTTAAATTTACTGATGGTAATAGCGAAATAGGAGGTGCGTGGAATAAATATCATAGTGGAACAGGAGATGACGCGGTATACACTGGTATTTTCAAAAAAGAAATGTCGACTGATGGGAATGGTCAATATACTTATCCTGAATTCAAAATAGATGCCGGAAAAGAATCTGATGCCTCCTATCTCTTCTCTACGAGCCCTGTTAGTGGAAAAGAAGTTTTTAAGGATGTAAATCATTTATTCACCTTAGATGAGAATGGATATTATGAATATAATAGCAGTAATAACTATGCATATTATGATAAAGCACAAGGTGATGGAGGAGATTTTGTGGTATACGATGTACCAGCGGCTCCAAGTGGAGAAGCGAATTGCTATATGATAGGAAATTTCTTCCCATTTAATACTCTGGCTTCAAACAGCACCATTAAGAAGGATACATTAAGAAATTTTGAAACGGGAACAGGCCATACTAATAAAAATTGCTTTTTTGGAATGACGATGGATGCTTCGTTTATCCAACCAGCAGGCGGCAAGGTAAATAACCAGAATATGGTATTTAACTTTACTGGTGATGATGATGTTTGGGTATTTATAGACGGAGTGCTAGTACTAGATATTGGAGGTATTCACGATGCCTTAAGTGGAAGTATCAATTTTGCAACAGGTGATGTTCAGGTTACAGGACAGCGAAAGACTAATCTTAAAGATTTGTTTGAAGATGCGGGAAGAGATACTTCAGGATTTTCAGGAAATACATTTGAGAACTATTCAGACCATAAGATTAATTTTTATTATTTAGAGAGAGGTGAAGGTGCTTCCAACTGTAGATTAAGGTTTAATATTCCCTTTATTCCATCAGAAGCTATTTCTATCCAAAAAGTTATTGATAATTATACTACAGGAGCGTATACGGATGTAGAATTCCAGTTTGAGTTATATCTGGATACGAATGAGAACGGTACTATCGAGGAGAATGAAAAAGTCACATCTCAGAACACAGAGTGTAAGGACTATCTTGATTATGTAGTGACACAAACAGGAAGTACAGCAGAAGGTATAAAAAAGGCGTTGGGAGAAGACGGAGTTTTTTCATTAAAACACGGAGAAATGGCGACTTTTTATAATATCCCAGCGACTATGCTGTATAAAGTAAAGGAAATAGGAATCACCAAGGGCGAATATGATCAGGTGACTATAACATCAAGCGGAGTATCTGATGCGACAGGCGATACGAATCTGGGCAATACAGACACAAATGCATATGCAGAGAGTAAAGAGTTAGTAGCAGGCAATAATGAACTGATAGTCTTTCACAATCGATGTAACGCTAACAATATGCAGCAGCTTTATATCGAGAAAAAGCTGAAAGGCGAAAATGCTTCTAATGAAGATTTTACTGTATTGGTAAAGGCTGGAGGACATGCATATGTTGGGGAATATCTTGTTGGGACACAACCAGGTCAAGGTACTAAGTGTAAGACGGGAGATGGAAAAATCACATTTAAAGCAGGGCAGATAATTACGATTTTAGGAAATGTCAAAACATCTGAGAATACCACGACAGGTTTTCCAGCAGGAACGACATTTGAGGTTACTGAAGTAGATCTAAATGAAAATGTTTATGTTTCACCTAAATATGAGATTAAATTAAATACCGCAAATGTTATTAGTGAAGAAAATAAAGCAGAAGGAAAATTTATCCTGGGAAGTAATGCAGCAGTTACAGTTACGAATTCATATAAATCAGCTCCAGATACAACCTTTATAAAAGTACAGAAAACTTTTAAAGGTTTGACAGATGCAGAAATTGCTCAGCTTTCGGAATTTGGTATAGAAGTGTTTGATAAAGAACAATGTACGGATGACGATAAAGTAGGAAGCCTAACATTAGATTCAGATTCGTATGAAAGCAGAACAACTAATAGTGATGGCAGTGTTACATATTTATGGTATTTGGAAGGATTAAAAGGGGGAACATATTGGATTAAAGAAAAAGGAAGTACGCTACCGGCTTATGAGGTAACGACAACAGTAAATGGGACAAGTGTTGATATCACGAAAAATGCAACAAAAGTAACAACTGAACCGCCCACATTTGTATTAGACGAGGATCATTTTGCAGGTGAAATACATTCAAATAGCAGTGTGGATTTAAAGTTTGAAGCAAATATTGTAGCCGCAAGGTTAGATGGAGGTGATAGTTATTTTGTCTGGACAAAGACGCCAGTTTCCTATGAAGAAAGAAAAGCTATTATTTTGGCGATAAAATCGAAGCCAAATGGCAACAACTGGGGGAAAATGAATATCACTAATACATCCTTCTATAGTGGATACGATGAAGGTGATGATGGATACAGTACCCCAAAAGGCACAATATCCATAAAGGCTGTAGATAACGTAACACACATGGAATTTTCGACAAAAGATGTATGGACAAGCGCCATTGCAAGTATTTATGAAAGAACGAAAGGAACCAATGCTGAAATCGAGGTTGTAAATGAATATAAGCTAAAGGTTATGGATGTCGATCTTCAAAAATACGGAAGCAGCTATGACCCAGGGAATCAACAAGCTGGTGCTCAATTTGATTTGTATAAAGGAAGTAAAGCGGAAGAAAACGCAGATATTCAGTGGGAGACTAGCCCGATAAAAAGATATGAGGTAGTTAATTCTACAGAGACTAATGGAATTGAGTTAAAGGGATTACAATCTGGCTATTACAAATTGAAAGAGGTTGTTGCTCCGTTAGGTTTCCAATTATTAAATGAAGATATTTGTTTTAAAGTAGATGCCACTACAGAAACAATTACATTAGTAAATGGTCAGACTGGGGAGGAAATTTCAGGTGGTACGTGTACTATGTGGCGAATTAATTCGGAAGATCCTTGGCAGATTCAAATTAAAAATAAAGCGCTATATGATCTTCCTTCTGCAGGCGGCCCAGGAATCTTCGGGTATACAATCGGCGGAGCACTGCTCTTAATGGCAGGAACGTTGATTTTATATAAGCTTAAGGACAGGGAGGTGCTGAAAAAGTAGGAGTATAAATAACCATTCAGCATATCCGCCACAGCAGAAAAGAACGGCAGAATTTTTAAGGTGGAAGCTGAAAACAACAAAAAGAATTAAAGAAAAGGAGAGAATTATGAGGAAATTAAGAAAAGTAATGGCCTTGTTATTAACCTTGGCAATGGTAATGGGAATGTCGTTGACGACATTTGCAGCTACAAGGGAGAGTGCTTACATTAAAATTCAAGATAGCGATGGTAATCCATTGTCTCTTTATAATGTGGACACTAATCCAAATGGAGTACAACTTCAATATGCACAGATTATAAAACCAGCACAAAATAAAGTAACAGGATGGGATTTTGTTAACGATAATGTTGCTAAATGTTTTATTAATGCATTTACAACGGAGGAGACCCCGAATCTCTCGGCGCAAGATGTTATTAAGAAGTTGATAGACACTCAAAAAGACAAAGATACAAATATAAATACTACACAAATAGCAAATGCATTAAGTGGAATTGTAAATGCAAGTCCAAGTATTATTGATTATACACTAGCTACAGCAAATCCATTTGAGGTAAAACAGGCAGGGGTATATTTAATTACAGCAGAGCAGGAAGGATATACATACAACACTATGGCAGCATATGTAGGATTTGGAGAAGTAACGATCGATGGCATTAAATATGATTATCCATCTCTTACCGATGCTGAAATTACAGCGAAGCGTTCTCCAGAGACTGTAGTAAAGGGGACAGACGATCCTGATCATGTAGTAGCTGTAGATGATATCGTAACATATACGATCAGAGCTCATGTTCCATTTATTGATCCTTCTGATATCAATAAAAAGTTTAGCATCGTGGATACACTTTCAGGTGCAGATTATTATTTAACAGGACCTAATGCTGTTGCAAAAGTAGAATATGTTGGAACTCCTAATAATACTCCAATTTCAGAATATGACGCATCAGATTTTGTAATTACAGATAATAGTTTCGAAATTGATTTATCAAATCTCATTACCGAAGATAATGAAAATGCTGGAAAAGAAATTATTGTGACATATACAGTAAAAGTAACAGGGGAAACAGTACATAATACCGCTGCAAGCCATGTAGGAGGGGAGCAGCATAATAGTGAACCAGTTGATATTTATACTGGTACAATTACTTTGAAAAAAGTGGATGCAGATAATACGGAGAAAACACTAGCAGGAGCTGGATTTGAAGTTAGAAAAGATGATGGAAATGAGCCATTGACATTCACTGAACTTGAAGAAGGGGTTTATGTTTATGATGAAGATGGAGCAATTACAGAAGTTGTAACAGGCAGTGATGGAACGTTGGTTCTTAAGGGCTTGGATGTTGGAACATATAAATTCAAGGAAATTACAGCGCCGGAAGGATATCATATTAAAAATGATCCAAGTGGTGTAGATGGTTCAGCAAAACTAGAAGTTGAAGGTGGAACAGCATCAGAAATATTAACGGGAGAAGAAACAGTAGAGAATACTAAACTTGCTTCCCTTCCATCCACTGGTGGTATCGGTACCACAATCTTCACCATCGGCGGATGTGTCATCATGATCGCTGCTGCAGGCCTGTACTTCGCAAGCCGCAGAAAACACGGTGAAAACTAAAGTTCAGTTTTGATTCCTGACTGCTGACAGCAGGGAAATCAAACATCTAAAACTTCACTACATACGGCAGAAGCCCGGGAGCGGGGGATTTCATCCCCGCCCGGCGGCCCTGCCGGATACAATTTTTCTTCTATATAAAGAAGAAATCAAATGATAACAAACTACAACAACAAGGAGAGCCCGGATGAAACGAAAACGACTGATTTTGACGATTGCAATGATTCTGTTATTTTTAGCTGGTCTGTCCTTGCTGCTGTATCCTTTTGTGGCAAACCAGTGGAACAATTACCGGCAGCAGAGGCTCATCAGCAGTTATGAGGACACGGTCGCCCGGAAAGAGGAGGCCGGAGAGATTGACTACGATGCTGAGTGGGCGAAAGCGCAGGCTTACAATGAGGCACTGCTTCCATCCATCCTTCCGGATTCTTTTGCGGTAGCGGAAGCGTCCGATGAACCGGACGAGGAATACATGTCCTGTCTGAATATTACAGGGGACGGGATGATGGGAATGGTGGAGATCCCGAAGATCGATGTGAATCTTCCGATCTACCACACCACATCGGAAGAAGTGCTGGAAAAAGCCGCGGGCCATCTGGAGGGAAGTTCCCTTCCGGTCGGCGGGGAGAGTACCCACGCCGTAATCTCGGCCCACCGGGGACTGCCGAGTGCATCCCTGTTCACCGATCTGGACCAGCTGGAGGAAGGAGATCATTTCCTGATCCATGTGCTGGATGACACCCTCTGCTATGAGGTGGATCAGATCCTGGTGGTGGAGCCGAAGGAAACCGAAAGCCTTGCGGTAGAAGAAGGAGAAGATCTGGTGACACTGCTCACCTGTACCCCGTACGGGGTCAACAGTGACCGCCTTCTGGTGCGGGGACACCGTGTGCCGTATGTGCCGGAAGAGGTAGAAGAGGAACAGGCAAACGCCCTGTTCGGAACCAGCCTTCATACCAATTACCTGCTCTGGGTAGCTGCGGGGCTTGCTGTAACGGCTGCCTTTATCGGATACCTTTCTTACCGGGAACGGAAGAGACAGGGAAAGAAAAGCAGCAGGAAAAGACATCAGGGGAGGGACTAGAGGATGAAGAAAAAGATTCCCGGCATCCTGTTCGGCCTGATGTTCCTCATTGGCTTTGGCGTTCTGGTCTACCCTACGGTGGCGGACCAGTGGAACACCTACCGGCAGAACCGTCTTATTTCTTCCTATGAAGATACGGTGGAAGAGATGGAGCCGGAAGATTTTACAAGAGAATGGGAGGCAGCCCGAAGCTTCAACGCCACGATTCCTCAGAATAATATCTACGGAGATGTGTTCGGGGAAGACGGAAAGGAAGCGGAAAATACTGCTTACTGGCAGGTGTTGAATATCGCGGGAGACGGAGTGATGGGATATCTCTCTATCCCGAAAATTGATGTGAAACTGTCAATTTATCACGGTACCTCCGACGAGGTCCTGCAGACGGGCATCGGCCATCTGGACGGGACGGCCCTTCCGATCGGAGGGGAGAGTACCCACAGCGTGCTGGCGGCCCACCGGGGACTGCCAAGTGCAAGGCTCTTTACTGACGTGGATCAGTTACAGGAGGGAGATAAATTTTACATCCATGTGCTGGATGAAGTTCTGGCATACCAGGTGGACCAGATCCTGGACATGGTAGACAAAGACGACCATGAAACACTGGAGGCAGCCCTCCAGACAGAAGAAGGAAAAGACTATGTAACCTTATTTACCTGTACTCCATACGGCGTCAATTCCCACCGGCTGTTAGTCCGGGGCGTGAGAGTGCCGTACAATGGGGAGGAAGATGTGGAACCTACGGCAGCAGAATCCATGCTGCAGTCCATACAGGATTACTATATGTTGTATCTGATTCTGGGTCTTGCGGTGACTTTCCTTGTCATCCTGCTTTTGCGGTTTTTGATGAAACCGAAACGGCAGGGAAAGGAAAAGAAGCAGGAGTAACCGGATCAGAGCGAAGCAAGAAGAGATCAGAGGAGGGTAACGATTGAAGATGAGAAAACGAATCAGACAGGGAGGAGCAGTCATGCTGGCTCTGGCGCTGGCATGGCAGACAGGGCTGGTTTCCCACGTTACGGCGGCGACGGCAGTTGAGACCGGCCGGGAATGTTCGGTGACGGTGGAGCTGGATGGAAGCAGTGAAGAACTGAAAAGCTTATCCATTCCGGTGAAGCTGTACCGGGTGGCGGAAGTCAGCGAAAGTGGAAATTATACGATGCTGCCGGGCTATGAAAGCCTGAAGCTTTCTGAGGTGGACAGTGACACGTCCGCTCAGGAATGGGAAGAAAAAGCGAAAACAGCATCCGATCTTGTCAAGGAGCAGACCCCGGAAGCAAATGCAGAGCTTACCGTAACCGGAGGAACCGGGACAGAGGACGGCCTGCCGACGGGCATGTATCTGGTGGAGGCAGAAGAAGTACAGTCTCCGGAATACACTTATACGTTCAGCCCGTTTCTGTTGTCCCTGCCAAACAATTACTATGGATCCGGCGGATCGGATGACTGGGTATATGATGTGACTACCGGATTGAAACCGGATCAGGAAGAGCGGCTGGGAGATCTGGAGATTGAGAAAACGCTGACATCCTACAATGCAACAGTCGGCGGAGCGACCTTTGTCTTTTCCGTGGAAGCGGTAAAAGAGGACGAAGTGGTGTACAGCGATGTGGTTTCCGTGGCATTTGACCGGGCAGGCACCAGACAGATCCTGGTGGAAGACATTCCGGCAGGATCCGAAGTAACGGTAACCGAGGTCTACAGCGGATCCAGCTATGAGAATACCGGCGCGGCATCACAGACCGTGGAAATCCTGGCGGACGGAACAGCCGGTTCTCCGGTACAGGTTTCCTTTACCAATACATATGACCATGGACTGAACGGCGGCTCCGGCGTAGTAAACCACTTTGATTACACGGAAGCGGAAGGCGCACGGGAGGCCGGACAGAGCGGCTCCGGCACCTGGGAATGGAACCAGCTGCGTGACAACACGGCGGCAGAGGAATAAAGGGGGAGACGAGATGAGAAAAGGATGGAGTAAAAAGACCATAGGTCTGGCTGCCGCGGCCTGTATTCTTGCAGCAGGAGCCACAGCAGGCAGCGCCATGGCATATTTCACCACCTATGCGGAAGCGGAGGGAAGCCAGACATTAAGTCTTGGCATGACCACCACCATTCCGGGTGAGGAAGTATCCGACTGGACGAAGCACATCCGTGTGCAGAATACCGGAGACTATTCCTGCTATGTGCGGGTGAAAGTCTTTGCGGGAAGCCAGCTGGAAGGAAGGCTTAGCTTTTCCGATGAAAGCGGAAAATGGACACCGGGAGCGGATGATTACTATTATTACAGTGACATTGTAGCACCGGGCGAGTCCTCCGATGAGATGAAGATCAAGATCGACAGTACCGGACTGGATCAGGATTTCAACGTAATTGTGGTTCAGGAATGTACACCGGTTCTGTATGATGAGAACGGCAATCCTTATGCCGACTGGAATGCGGTAGCGGATTCCACAGAATCATCCTATACCGAGGCTGACGGGGAGGTGGCTGAATAATGAAAAAGAAAAACAACAAGCACACGTTCCCGATTGTGCCGGCAGCACTGATCGGCGCGTCTGCCCTGCTTTTAATCGGAAGTACGGTTGGAAGCACCCGGGCAGCCCTGACTTATTACAGTGAAAACTACGGTGCCCGGATTCAGGTATCACGAATCGGCGTGACGTTAAAGGAAAACGGAAATGCCATCAGCAGCCGGGATTACACCGAGGACAGCCGGTGGAGCGAGACGAAAGGAACCTTGCTGGAAGGTCTTCTGGAAGAAGGGGAAACCATTCAGCCGGGAAAGGCGTATGACGAGACGTTATCCGTCAGCAACAGCGGGTCTATTGATTCTTTTGTCCGGGTCGTGCTCAAAAAGAGCTGGGCGGGTCCGGAAGGAGAGAAAGATACGACCTTGTCACCGGATCTTATTGATCTGAACCTGACGGAAGGAAGCGGCTGGGTGATCGATGAATCAGCCTCTACTGCAGAGCGGACGGTGCTGTATTATACAAGAGCACTGGCGCCGGGCGAGAGTACACCGGACCTGTCCGACACCCTGCGGATTGATCCTGCGGTTCTGACCAAGGTAACCGAGACGGTGACGGAGGATGAAAACGGATACAAGACGATTGAGACGTCCTATGATTATGACGGCTATCAGTTCCGGATTGAAGCAGAGGCGGACGCAGTCCAGACCCACAATGCGGAAGACGCCATCAAGAGTGCATGGGGCGTGGATGTGACGGCTTCCGAAGACGGGACCGGCATCAGTCTGGAATAGAGGGGGTACAACATTATGAGAAAGAAAATGTGCAGCCTGATCCTGGCATCGGCCTGCAGCGCGGCCCTTGTGGTTCCGGCCTGGTGTATGGGACCGGTCCATGCGGAAGAGCTGACAGGAAGCCGGAACTGGCTGGTGGAGTTTGACGGGGAGGAAATGCAGAGTAATTTCAGCTCCGACGAGATGGCAGAGGAGATTTACGGAATCCTGCCGGGAGATACCATGGACCTGCAGGTGGCGATTAAAAATTCCGGTGAAGAGGCGATGGACTGGTATCTTTCCAATGAAATTCTGCAGAGCCTGGAAGAAGGAAGCGAAGCCGAGGGAGGTGCCTACACCTACCGGCTTGTCTATACAGATGACGCAGGGGAGGAGACCATCCTTTATGACAGCAACACCGTAGGAGGAGAAGGAGCATCTCAGTCCGGAGAAGGACTTCATCAGGCAACGGACGCTCTGGAAGACTTCCTGTATCTGGATCAGCTGGCTCCGGGAGCGGACGGAGAAGTGAACTTAAGTGTTACTCTGGACGGCGAGACGCAGGGAAACGGCTATCAGAACACACTGGCAGCCCTGCAGATGAATTTCGCGGCAGAGACGGCAGCGCCGGAGACCATTACTCAGAAAGGCGAGGACCAGATCGTTGAGCGAACCGAGCGGGGCGAGAATACCGTGACGACAGTATATGAGACACAGCACCAGACGCCGAAGACCGGCGATACCGCACCGCTGCTTATTCTGAGCGCGTTGATGCTGTTCAGCGGAATCGTTCTTCTGGTATTTGCGGTTCTTTACTTCAAGAAACACCGCCGGAGCGGGGAAGGAGGGCTTCAGTCATGAGAAAGATCAAAAAAGTGATGCAGTCCCTGATTGCGGCGGCAGCCCTTCTGGGGATGACAGCCCTTCCGGTATCCGCGGCGGATAATTATACTTATACCGTGACTTTTTACGCGGGAAATCAGGGAACCTTTGCAAGCGCATCAGGCCTGACCGTAGCAGGACAGGGAAATGTTTCCATCCAGAATACCGGAGACCGGATCACGGTCAGCGGCCTGCAGACCGGCGATACCGTTTCCTTTGATATCCAGCAGGGAGCAGTCCGGCCTGGAGATGACAGCCGGTATTATGTACAGGGCGTACGTCCGAGCGCGCGGGACAATGACACGGCAAGTCTGGCACCGTCTGCATTCCGGGTAACCGAGGATGCTGACTACGTGGTAGCATACGGAATCCGGGGAGACCAGGTGGCTTATACGGTCAATTACGAAGATGAAGACGGCAATACTTTGGCACCGTCTCAGACATATTATGGAAATGTAGGAGATAAGCCGGTGGTAGCCTATCTCTATATCGAAAACTATCTTCCAGAGGCCCTGGCACTGACCAGGACGCTGTCCGCAGATGCATCGGAGAATGTATTTACCTTTGTATATCAGGATGCATCTCCGGAAGTCATTACGGAACCGGGTGACATCGTGACGATCACGACTGTAATTCCGGGTACGAATACGGTACAGACGATTCAGGTTCCGGCTCAGGCAGCCGGTGTGGCAGGAGCTGCAGGTGCAGGAGCGGGAACGACAGCAGGAGGAGCCGGAACTGCCGGTGGTACGGGGACGGCCGGTACAGCCGGAACGACGGGCGGCACCGGAACAGCAGCCGGAGGTGCAGGCACAGCCGGAACAGATGAGCAGGCACAGGGGGGAACCCAGGAAGCTGGAGAAAATGCAGACGGCCAGGGAGAAACCATCAATCCAGACGAGACCCCGCAGGGTGTTGTAGATCTGGATGAAGACGAGACTCCGACAGGGGACGGCTCTGACGTAGTGGAGGAGACCGGAAAAGACGGACTTCCGTTGGCAGCCGGCATCGGAATCGGTGTGGCAGGTCTTGCGGCACTCTGTGTGATCCTTGCGCTGATACGGAAGTTCCGCAGATAACCGGATCAGACAGCGAAAGGACGGACAGGATTGAAAAACAAAGAGAAAAGAAAAACTCACCCAGTGGCTGCATTTTGCAGTGCACTGGGTACGGTTTTGCTGATTCTGGTAGTTGTGGCCGCAGCCCCGGCGGCAGTGCCCCGGGCCTTCGGGTTTCAGGTTTATGAGGTCATCAGCGGCAGCATGGCGCCGGAGATTCCGACCGGCAGCCTGGTGTATGTAAGAAAAGCCAAAGCTGAGCAGATACAGGCGGAAGATGTAATCGCCTACGATGGAGGAGGCGGCGCGCTGATCACCCACCGGGTAGTAGAAAACCGGACTCTGATGGGAGAGTTTGTGACAAAAGGGGACGCCAATGAAAAGGAAGATCCGAATCCGGTGTCCTATGACCAGCTGAGAGGACAGGTCGTGTATTCCATTCCGTATCTGGGATGGATTGCAGGACTGCTCTCCGAGACAACCGGGAAACTGGCAGCGGCAGGAATGATTGCAGCGGCGGTTCTTCTGCATGTGGCGGCAGGCATTATGTTCAGGAAAACAGAATCGTAAAAGAGGACGGAAGTTTCCGTAAAGAAAAACAGGATGTACAACGTTCATGGCGACATGAAAGGTACATCCTGCTTTTGGTTATGCTTCTTTTAAATCAGGCAGATATTTCTCTGTGAATTCCTCTACAGAGGAAGCTCTGGCAGCGCCCCGGATCCATTGATCCAGACATTCCATATCTGTTTCGTCCATGATCCGTTCACGAAGTGCCTCCGGAACCGCCCCAAGATCGGATAAAAGCAGCAGTATGGAATCGGCTTTACCCCTTGCTTCTCCTTTTGCCCCGGCTTTTGCTCTCTCCGCCTGCACGTCATACGCTTCAAAATGCTCAAACAACATGGTAAAATCCCTCCGTTCGATTTGATCAGTGAAGTCGCCGATTTCTTCTTTCGGAATGTTCAGTCGATGCAGGAATGCCGCAATGATCTTGGCGATCAGTTTTAAAAGAGACTCAGGGGAGTCACGGCTGATCTTCTCCAAATAGTCATCCGGAATTTCTGCGAGTTCGTGAAATTCGGCGGAGCTTCGCAGTTTGTCAATTAGCATGATCAAAGACAACTCATCTTCTTTTTCAATCAACTCCTGATTGGAATAGCGGGAGAGCGGCACGACCAGATACTGAAAGTTTGGAATATACTCTCCCAGAAGATCGGAAAGTGCGGTGCGTTCCTGAAAGTTTTTTGCAGCTGTCCAGTTCCGGTCTCCATCATAGAAGACAATTGGAAGAACAGGAGGATACCGGAAGCCCTTTAAAGCTGTGCATCCAGCCTGTTTTTTCTCGGCCTCTGCGGCATAATCTGTCAGGATCAGGACGATATAGCGGAGGATCCGGAAAGACATGTCATAGTCCACCTTGGTCTGATGCTCGATCAGCGTGATCAGATAAAGAGTGTCTATGTCTTCCTGATTTTTCAGATGGATCTTCTTTACCGTATCGGAATCCCGTTCTTCCTGCCATACGGAGATGAAGCGATCTGTGACGTCCTCAATATCTTCCGGCTGGACATCTTTTAGAAGTTCGATATCCGTATATCCGCGAAGAAACTGGGCGCAGAGGATGGGATCACCGAAGATCAGCCTGGCACCGCTGTCTTTGACTTTTTTGTTTTGTGTACTGGTTTTTGGTTTGTGACTGTTCGTCTTCGTCATAAGGACTCCTTTCCGAAAGGGAGCAAAGACAAACAGTCAGACACTGAAATTACTTTTATTGTACCAGTGAACGATGTGAAATACAATAAATGCTCAGTTCTTTCCCGTTGATTTCTTTGTTCCCCGTCTGTAAAAATAAAATATTGAAATTTGTGGCCGAATGGCCGGAATCATGCATCAGCGGGAAAAGATTCCCGAAGGGACAAAAGAATGCTGTCCCGATTTGATGTAAGGCCAGTATATACCCTCAGTGAGAAAATAACAAGAGAAAAAATGGGCGGAATTCTGATATAACCCGACTTTGCCACTTTCTCCATTCTAACAACTGAAAAATATATTGAAAATACAGCCTTTGGGTTGTATTTTTTTAC
>NZ_SPHM01000017.1:8158-70253 GCF_005844125.1 Pseudoflavonifractor sp. BSD2780061688st1 E11 | reverse complement strand
CGCATGTTTATCTAACATATGTTCGATGAACATGCGTTCTTTTTTTGACTGCTCCAAAAACGCAATTTCCTATAAAGTAAAATAAGCTCTGGCAGCCGTTCTGCCAAAGCTTTAAAAAACACTTCGCCGTCTTCAAATCCTTCCGCTTCCATGCCTGTACTTGATAATGTGTATACTACCAGTTCTCTAATATTCCTGTCGTCTTCTACACAAAAAATCATTTCGTTTCTCCTGAATTTCTGTTTTCATGAACTTCTGTGGCAATGCGGTGATTTCCGGTGATGGAAAACTCTACCCATTCTGCAATATTGGTTGCATGGTCTCCGATTCTTTCCAGATATTTTGCAACCATGATGAGATCTACTGCTGCTTCGCCTCCATCGCCGCCTTCTTTGGCAATATAATCGATGATTTCCTGTCTGATCTTGTCAAAAAGTCTGTCTACTTCATCATCCGCGGTCATAACCTTTTTGGCCAGCATCATATTCTGTTCTACGTATGCACGAACACTTTCTCTGACCATTTTAGCCGCTGCCTGTGCCATCACGCCAATGTCTTTATTGTTTTTTTCCACTTTCAAATCTGTGGAAAGCAGAATCTCTGCGATATCGGAAGCCTGATCTCCGATACGTTCCATATCCGTAATCATCTTCAGAGCCGCTGAAATCTGGCGTAGATCCTTCGCCACCGGCTGCTGCTGAAGGAGCAGTCTCAGACAAAGTCTCTCAATGTCTTTTTCCGCCTGGTCGATCTCCTCGTCAGCCTGAATGACTTCTCTTGCCTGCTCTTCTTTTCCTTCCAGAATCGCTTCTGTCGCTTTTGTGATTGCGACCTCGCAGAGCTCGCCCATTGTTGTGAGCTGCTCTTTTAATGAGTCAAGCTGCATATCGAATTTGTTTCTCATATTTAGCCGAACCTCCCTGTGATATAATCTTCTGTTCTCTTATCTGATGGTATAGAGAATAATTTTTCCGTATTATTGTACTCAATCATTTCTCCAAGCAGGAAAAATGCTGTATTATCGGAAATTCGTACTGCCTGCTGCATGTTATGTGTTACCATAACAATAGTATAATCTTTTTTCAGATCTGCTGCAAGGTCTTCAATCTTGGAAGTAGAAATCGGGTCCAGCGCGGAGGTCGGTTCATCCATCAGAAGCACTTCCGGTTCTACTGCCAGCGCTCTTGCGATACAAAGTCTCTGCTGCTGTCCTCCGGACATGCCAAGGGCGCTTTTTTTCAGTCTGTCTTTTACTTCATCCCAGATTGCCGCGTTTCTTAAAGAACGCTCTACAATCTCATCGAGTTTTGCTTTGGAACGGATTCCGTGTGTACGCGGTCCGTAAGCCACATTGTCATAGATGCTCATCGGGAACGGGTTCGGTTTCTGGAATACCATTCCGACACGCTTCCGAAGTGTGTTGACATCCATTGATTTTGCGTAAATATCCTGTCCGTCCAGAAGGATTTTACCATCAATCCGGCATCCTTCTACCAGGTCGTTCATTCTGTTCAAGGACTTCAGAAGTGTGGATTTTCCACATCCACTAGGTCCGATGAACGCTGTAATCTTATTCGGCTCAATTTCCAGGTTGACGTTTTTCAGCGCCTGGAAAGAACCGTAAAACAAGTCCATATCTTTAATATCTATTTTACCCATTACCGTGTCCCCTTTGTAAGTTTTCTGGCCGCAAATGCAGATAATGCATTCATTGCTACTACCACTACCAATAAGATAACTGCCGTCGCGTATGCCTGATCCATGTAAAGACCTTCACTTGACAGGTTGTACATGTGAACAGCCAGCGTACGTCCGGAAGACATCGGTGTTGCCGCAATATCCGGTACCGTTCCTGCCGTGTACATGAGCGCCGCAGTTTCTCCCATAATTCTTCCGATTGCCAGGATCACTCCTGCCATGATTCCCGGAACTGCTGCCGGAAGTACAATTCTGAAAATTGTACGGAGCTTTCCCGCTCCAAGTCCAAAGCTTCCTTCCCTGTATGTATCAGGTACTGCTTTTAATGCTTCCTCTGTCGTTCTCATAATCAGAGGCAGGATCATGATGGACATGGTGAACGCACCTGCCAGAATGGAATATCCCCATCCGAGAGCCGTAACGAAAAACAGCATACCGAAAAGTCCGTATACGATGGATGGAATTCCCTGTAATGTCTCGGTTGTCAGACGGATGATTCCGACAAACCTGTTTCCTTTTTTCGCATATTCCACCAGGAAAATCGCGGAAAAGATTCCAAACGGAATCGCGATCACCAGTGACAGCAACGTCATGATGACAGTATTGATCAGGGCCGGCATCAAAGATGCATTTTCCGTATTATATTCCAGTGAAAACAGTGACGGCTTCAGATTCGGAACTCCGTTGATCAGAATATACGCAAGGAGGAACAAAAGTACTGCAAATGTGACCGCGGCTGCTGCATAAATCAGTACCCGCAATATGATACTTTCTATTTTTCTGCCTTTAGTCATTTTCGCTCCTCCTGTTCAATAATGATACACATGCGTTAATGATGAGAATGAATACAAACAGCACAACTGCTGTCGCAATCAGTGCTTCTCTGTGAAGATCTGCTGCATATCCCATCTCCATTACGATGTTTGTTGTCATTGTACGCACACCTTCCAGAATACCCTGCGGCATTCTCGGCTGGTTTCCTGCTACCATGATAACCGCCATCGTCTCACCGATCGCACGTCCGATACCGAGGACAATACCGGCGATCACACCGGATTTGGCAGCCGGGATTACGATACGGAAGATCGTTCTCTCCTTTGTTGCTCCAAGCGCGAGAGATCCCTCATAATACTGATCCGGCACACTTCTCATCGCGGATTCTGTAACCCCGATGATGGTCGGCAGAATCATAATTCCAAGAATAATGGATGCTGTCAGCATCGTCTGTCCGTTTCCGCCTATTCCCTGTGCTGCAGTATAATTTCTGATCATCGGTACGATCACAACCAGACCAAAGAAACCGTATACAACAGACGGAATTCCTGCCAGAAGCTCTGTCGCTGATTTTAAAAACGGATAAATCTTTTTCGGACAGTAATGTGCCATAAATACGGATGTAAAAATACCAATCGGCACACCAATCACGATGGCTCCCGCTGTTACATAAATACTTCCCATGATCATCGGAAGAATGCCGTAAATATTATTGCTCGGTCTCCACTCTTCCCCAAGCAGGAAATCAAAGATTCCGATCTCTGACATGGCCGGGATACCATTTGCGAACAAGAAAATACAAATCAGTGCTACCGCTAAAACGGAAGCACAGGCAGCAAGGAAGAATACTCCCTGCATGCCTTTTTCCTTCCAATCTTTCATAATTACTCTGTTACCTCATCCCAAGAAGTGATTTCACCTGTGAAAATCTGTTTTACCTGATCTGTTGTAAGCTCATCTACGCTGTTGTCGTTGCTTACGATGACTGCGATACCATCTGTTGCGATAACTGTTGCTGTTACACCCTGAGATGTTTCAGAATCTTTCAGTTCACGGGATGCCATACCGATATCGCTGATTCCTTCTACCGCATTGGATACACCTGTTGTAGAGTCACTTGTCTGAAGTTCAACTTTAACATCTGCATTCAGTTCCTGATATGCTTCAGAAAGTTTTTCCATTACCGGAGATACGGAAGAAGATCCGGATACTGTAACTGTTCCGCTTAATCCGGAAGCTGTGTACTCTGTCGTTGTATCTACCGGAATATATCCTTCATCAGCAACCACTTCCTGTCCCTGTGTACTCATGATGAAGTTGATGAAATCCTGTGCCACATCACTGAGACCGTCTTTTGTTACAATGTTGAACGGACGGGATACTTTGTAAGTACCATTTTCAATGTTTTCTGCTGTAGCTTCTGCTCCGTCGATCTTCACTGCTTTTACATCATCGCTCAGAGATCCAAGAGAAACATAGCCGATTGCGTTTGGATCCTGTGCTACTGTAGAAAGCATTACAGATGTATTGTTTGTTACTGTTGCATCTGTTGTTGTATTGTCAACTTTCTCTCCGTCTACTTCTTCTTCTACACCGAAGAGTTCTACAAAGGCTCCTCTTGTTCCGGAACCGTCCTCACGGGAAATAACGTTGATACTTCCGCCTGAAGAAGATCCGCCGTCTCCGCCGTCGCTGCTTCCTCCGTCATTGCTGCTTCCGCATGCTGCAAGAGACATCATCATAACTGCTGCTCCAATAATTGCTGTAACTTTTCTGAATTTCATATTTTTTCTCTCCCTGATTTCATATTTTACATTTTTTCTTGTTTCCTTGTCGACAGTGCCTATCATAAAGCACGAATGTTAAATCTGTTAAAAATAAATGGTTAAATCTATGTAAAATATCTTCCCTCTTTCTTGATTTTTCATTCCAGAAACGGAAAATTAGTTTTTTATATGAAGAAATTGTAAAATCATTTTTCTTCCATCCGAGAATTTTACATGAATTTTATTGTTATATTTCAAACAATACTTGCCACTCCGATTACAGAATGATAGAATGAGTGCAAAATGTACTGAACCATTTCTTTATTATAGAAGGAATGTGGATTTTATATCAGTAGGAAGGGGAAAAGAAATGTCAGTAAAATCAGATCAGAAAAAACAGATCACAGGCCTGCTTTACTCCGTATGCGGCGGGGTGCTTTTCGCAGCCGGTGTCAATCTGTTTATTACACCGCTTGACTTGTACAACGGCGGTTTCATGGGAATTGCTCAGTTGATTCGTACCTTTTTAACTTCGGCTCTGCATCTTTCTTTCGGCCAGACCGATATCGCAGGTATCATTTATTTTATCGTAAACCTGCCTCTTCTGTATCTGGCGTGGAGCAAAATGGGACGCGGATTCTTTTTCCGTACCGTTGTCACCGTCATTGTAGAAACCGCAGCCCTTACTTTTATCCCGGTTCCGGAACGCTCTCTCATCGATGACCGTCTGACTTCCTGTGTCATCGGAGGTCTGGTGGCCGGATTTGGAACCGGGCTGGTACTGCGCGGCGGCAGTTCCGGCGGCGGCCAGGACATCCTTGGCCTTTATTTTACAAAGAAGTTTCGCAATTTCAGTGTCGGCAAGATGGCAACTATTATCAATGTCTTTGTGTACGGGATCTGTCTTCTGATGTTCAATCTGGAAACCGTGATCTATTCCCTGATCTACGGAGTCATTTCTTCCGTAGCATGTGACCGGATCCATATCCAGAACATCAATATGAGCGTCATGATCTTCACGAAAAAGCTTGGGATTTCCAAGGCGATCATGGAAGAGACGGGCCGCGGCGTCACCAACTGGGAGGGGGCCGGTGCCTACACGAACGAAACATCCTATATTCTCTTCGTCATGATTTCCAAGTACGAAGTGAACCAGATCCGCCGGATTGTCCATAGCATTGACCCGAACGCCTTTATGATCTTTACCGAAGGCTGCTCGGTGGAAGGAAACTTCGAAAAACGGTTATAAAAGGACACAAAAAACGAGCTCCGAAAAATTATTAACATTTTTCAGAGCTCTTTTTCTTTCTATCTTACGCCGGACATTCCTCCGCAAACAGCTTTTCTATTTCGTGATGAAGCCAGGATCTTTTCTGAATCTCTATGCCGCCGATCTCAATGGATCCGTCGCTTCTCTGTACCGCTTTCCCGACTTCAGGAATCCAGCATGAGAGCACTCCTGTCCTTTCAATTCGGACTCTTCTTTTTCGTCCTTTTGTATCCAGGGCTTCCTGAACCAGTTCTTTAATCTGCTCTTTATTATAGTAGGAATCGTTCACGATAACGCCGTCCCCTGTCACAATAATCATATCTATTTCATCCTGATCACGCCCGTTCGGATCCTGATAAAGGTGTCTGTGCAGTTTATCCAGTAATGCTCCAATCCCAAAACCGGCCTTCGTTCCCAGAGTTCTTTTCATAAATATCCCTCCTTCGTTCTGGTATGAGGTAATTTTAGCACTGTCCTCATATCTCTTCAACGAAAGATATTCTTTAGAAACTGAAGATATTCTGAAGGTCCGAAAGCCGGCATTCATTCTTTTTTAATATTTCCTTTTACAGAAGACTTTGCAGATCAGTATATTCCATCTGGAAGCTTTCTGCCACATTTTTACAGGTCAGTTTTCCATCATAGGTATTGACGCCGGAGATCATGACAGGATTCTTCCTGCACGCTTCTTCCAGTCCGTGCTCCGCAATGGCAAGTCCATAGCGCAGTGTTGCATTGGTCAGAGCGATGGTAGATGTTCTCGGTACCGCTCCCGGCATATTTCCGACACAGTAATGGATGATTCCGTCCACTTCATAGATCGGATCGTCATGGTATGTAACCTTCGTCGTTTCGCAGCATCCGCCCTGGTCTACCGCAACGTCCACAATCACGCTGCCCGGCTTCATCTCTTTTAAGTAGGCTTTCTTCATCAGCTTCGGCGCCGCTTTTCCCGGGATCAGTACGCTTCCGATCACGAGATCCGCTTCCTTGACTGCATTTTCAATATTGGTGTCCGTGCTTACCAGTGTCTGGATCCTTGCGCCGAAAATATCATCCAGGTACGCAAGTCTTGGAAGGCTGATATCAAGAATCGTCACATTGGCGCCCATTCCGACCGCAATCTTGCAGGCGTTGGTTCCCACGGATCCGCCTCCGATAATGACGATATTGGCCTTTGGTGTTCCAGGAACACCGGATAAAAGAACTCCGGATCCTCCGAATGTCTTTTCCAGGTACTTTGCTCCCTCCTGGATGCTGAGTCTTCCGGCAATCTGGCTCATCGGCGCCAGAAGCGGAATACTTCCGTCCCGTTCGATCAGGGTCTCATAGGCAAATCCTTTCATGCCGGATGCAAGCATCGCATCAGTCAGTGGTTTGTCTGCCGCCAGATGGAGATAGGTGAATAAAACGAGATCTTTTCTGAAATAGCCGTACTCTTCCGGAAGAGGCTCTTTGACCTTAACCATCATATCCACGCCGTCCCATACTTCTTTTGCTGTATCTACAAGCTTTGCTCCGGCTTTTTCATATTCCGCATCCGTAAAACCGGATCCAAGTCCTGCTCCTTTTTCAATCCATACTTCATGTCCTGCGTTTACATAGCTTTTTGCATTGTCCGGAATAAGTCCTACACGGTACTCTCTGTTCTTGATTTCCTTCACACATCCGATTTTCATCGTTTGCCCTCCTTCATTTCATTTTGTAGAATCGCCTAATTTTTCGATTCTCTTTGTATCGTTTTCTACATTTCTCTAAATTCATGATACAACATCGGAATTGCATTTGCAATAATTGTTAATTTTTAAATTATTGCATATTTCTGCCTCAGGCTTGCCTTTTGCAGATATTTGTGATTAAATCAAGCTATATCAAACAGAAAAGAGGATCTCTATGAAAGCAATCCAGAATTTCATTCAAAACCAAAAATTAACGCGGGTGCAGTCGGCCCTTGCATCATTCGTATTAGACCATGCAGTAGAGGTCTGTTTTATGAGTTCCACCAAGCTGGCGGAAAAACTTGGCATCAGTGAGCCTTCTGTGATCCGGTTCTGCCGGGCTCTTGGCTTTTCCGGCTACACCGATTTTCAAAACGCGCTGCGGAAAGAATACCACGGTGATCTCTTCCGGATCTCGGACCGGCTCCCTGTCCCTTCCGACCGTGCCGCCGCCCTTTCCCGGCTTGATCTTCCGTCCGATATTCTTGCAAATGAATATCAGAATACATTAGGCAATCTGGAGCAGGCCCTTGCCTCCAACCGTCCGGAGACGCTGGATGCAGCTGCGGATCTGATTCTTGCTTCCGGCCGGAAATACATTGTTGCTTCCCGCGGGAATGCCTGTCTTGGCGTCTATCTGAATCTGTATCTTCACCACATGACCGATCACGTCATCCATACCGCCTCCGCATCGGTCAGTCCTTTTGACCTGATGGCGGACATTTCGTCCGACGACTGCGTGATCGTTTTCAGTTTCCCGCGCTACTCCTCCATAGACGAACTGGCCCTGAAACTTGCTAAATCCGCAGGCGCAAAAGTGATTCTCTTTACCGACAAGCCAAGCGCCCTGTTAAGTGAATATGCCGACATTCTGTTTACCATTCCGGTCAACAGCACTTCTTTCTTTAATTCTCTAAGTGCCGCCCAGTTTCTGACAGAGGTGCTTTTAAATACCATCAGCAGGAAATGCAAAGGCCGATCCATCGAGCGCAAGCTCAAAAAGATCGACCTCTATCTGGACGAGTTCGGTACTTACTGAAACGTCCGTTCCTGTTCGGTTTATTCTATCTTCATCTTTGCCAGAGCTTCCGCAAACGCGTTGTTCAGCGGCTGCTCTGCTTCTTTTTGCTGCTGTTTCATGTAACGTCTGACATCCTGTCTGCTGACATCTTTTCCTTCCCGCTTTCTTCTTGCCTCAAAGGCCGCCATCTTTTCTTTATGGCCGCAGGCACAGACAAAAGTCTGGTCCTCTCCTTTTCCGACAAGCTCCATCCGTTTATGGCAGACCGGACATCTGGCATTGGTTGTCCGCGAAACCGTCTCACGATATCCGCACTCCCTGTCCTGGCAGACGAGCAGTTTACTGTTCTTTCCATTGACTGCCAGCATCCGTTTTCCGCACCGCGGACATTTCCGGTTTGTCAGATTGTCATGCCGGAAGGTCGCTTCGCTTGTACGGATGTCCTGCATCACATTGTTGGTATACTGCTCAATCTCTTTCATGAACGTCTTCTCTTTTTGCCTGCCGTCCGAAATTTTCTGCAGTTCCTTCTCCCATCTGGCTGTCAGCTCCGGCTTTTTCAGATCTGACGGAACAAGTTCCAGAAGCTGACGGCCCTTGGAGGTAATCAGAAGATCGTTCCCTTTTTTCTCCATATAAAAAGTATTGAACAGCTTTTCAATGATATCCGCCCTTGTGGCAACGGTTCCAAGCCCGCCTTTTTCCATGGAGGTAAGAAGAGTTGCCTCGGTATAGTGTGCCGGAGGTTTTGTCTTTCCTTCCGTCACTTCCAGCTTTTTGACAGGCAGGCTCTGCCCTTTCTTCAGTTCCGGCAGAATCTGATTTTTCAGACTGTCATCTTCGTCTTCTTCTTCGATATCACTGTCATATACGGCTCTCCATCCGGCTTCCCGGATCGTCTCGCCTTTTGCCGCAAAGTGTTCTCCTTTGACCGATGCCTTGACGCTGATCTGCTCAAATTCAGCCGGCGGATAGAGCACCGCCAGAAATCTGCGTACGACAAGATCATAGATCTTACGCTCCTCCGAAGTCATATGAGTCAGATCCACGTACTGTTCTGTCGGGATAATCGCGTGATGGTCACTGACTTTGCTGTCATCCACAAACCGCTTGTCCGCTGTAAACTGCTTTCCATGAAGAGCACGTGCCAGCGCCCGGTACGGCCCGGTCTGGCATGCCTCGATCCGTTCTTTTAAGGTCGGTACGATGTCTGAACTCAGATATCTGGAGTCTGTCCGCGGATAGGTCAGCACTTTGTGATGTTCATATAATCTCTGCATAATATTGAGAGTCTCTTTGGCAGAATATCCGAAACGACGGTTCGCCTCTCTTTGAAGCTCCGTCAGATCATAAAGTCCCGGTGCATACGTCTTTCTGGATTTTTTCTCCACGCTGTCCAGCACCAGCCGTTCTCCCCGGATCTCTTCGGAAATCCGACGGATCCGCTCCGGATCAAAGGATCTCGTACTGCCGGACTTTCCATCCTGCCAGGTAAAGCAGATCCCGTCCGCATAAACTTTCAGTCCATAATACGGCTTCGGCCGGAAAGAACGAATCTCATCCTCCCTGTTTGCGATCAGCGCAAGGGTCGGTGTCTGCACCCGCCCGCAGGTCAGCTTTGCGTTATATTTGCATGTCAGCGCCCGGGTCGCATTGATTCCTACAAGCCAGTCCGCCTTTGCGCGGGACCGGGCAGCATCATAGAGATTCTGATAGTCTCTTCCGTCACGGAGACGTCCAAATCCTTCCCGGATGGCCCGGTCCGTCACGGAGGAAATCCAGAGCCGCTTCACCGGTTTCTGATTTCCTGCCTTTTCAAGAATCCATCTTGCCACCAGCTCTCCTTCCCTTCCTGCGTCCGTGGCAATAATGATCTCTCCGACATCCTTTCTGTGTATCTGGCTCTTTACCGCATTGTACTGCTTTGCTGTCTGGCGGATCACGGAAAGCTTCCATGTCTTCGGCATCATCGGAAGCACATCCATCTTCCACTCTTTCCATTCCGGCTTATATTCTTCCGGATCAGCAAGTGTCACAAGATGGCCAAGCCCCCAGGTGACAATATACCGTTCTCCCTCGATGGTTCCCTGTCCGTTTTTCTTACATTTCAGCACCCTGGCAATGTCTCTTGCCACAGATGGCTTTTCTGCGATTACTAATGATTTCATAGTGTTCCTCTATTCATTCAAAATCGGATTCCCGTCCCGATCCGTTAAAAGTTCAAGCTGCCTGCTTTCCTCTTCCGCCTGCTCGAGACATTTCAGAATCGCTTCATTCAGCGAGAGCATTTTATCGTCCAGTTCTGATACCATTTTTGCACATTCTTTCAGCTCTCTGCTGATATACTCCGGCGCATTTCCTTCAAACTTATAGTAAATCTTGTGCTCCAGACTGGCCCAGAAGTCCATGGCAATCGTCCGGATCTGGATCTCTACCTTCGTGTCTACCACACTGTCCGTCAGGAAAATCGGAACCGAGATCAGCATATGATAACTTTTGTATCCGCTTTCCTTCGGATGCTTGATATAATCCTTGATGGAAAGCACTTTCAGATCACTCTGATTGCCGATCATCTCAGCCAGACGATAGATGTCCGAAGTGAACGAGCAGATCAGTCTGACTCCTGCAATGTCATTGATATACTTTACCATATTTTCAATGGAACTTTCATGTCCCTGTCTCTTCAGCTTCTTGACGATGCTCTCCGGTGTCTTGATTCTCTTTTTGATATGTTCAATCGGATTGTACCGATGTACATGCTGGAACTCATCATTTAAAATTTCCAGCTTTGTGCCTACTTCTTTTAATGCCGCGTTATATAGAAACATCACGGTTTTCCAGCTGTCTACATCTTCATAGTTTTTTACATTCATCCTTTTCCACCTTTCACGAAAAAGACTGCATTTTTATGCTTACCGCATTTACGCGCCATTTTATAGTATAACATATTTTTATATGTTTGTCATTTATTTCACATTTTCTATATTATTTTCTCTACTATATTAAAATCTGGCACATCTTCATTGTGCATAATGCCGATTCATGGCTTTCGGGTGTAACACCTGCGCAGCAGGCCGGATCAACCCGGACCGGCAGCTCCGGCACATACGCTTTTGCCAGGAGGGCATTGGACACAACACAGATATCTGTGCAAAGACCGATCATCTCCACGGCATCAAATCCACCGTCCCGGATATACTCTGCAAGCGGAACGCTTCCGAATGTCGTCTTGTCAAAGACACTGCGGCCTTCCGAATACGGACGGATCTCCGGAATCAGCTCCCATCCTTTGTTTCCTTTGATACAGTGTTCCACCGGCAGGAGACGTCCCTCCTGAGTTTCCGGATACTGCTCTGTATGTGTATCTCTTGTAAAGACAATCTCCTGCCCTTTCTTTACATATTCCTCAATCTTGTTTTTGACATTGTCCACAATCCCGCAGGCCTCTTTCGTCCCAAGGCTTCCCGTCACAAAGTCATTCTGCATATCAATCACGACCAGAAGTTCTTTCATTTTCTTCCTCCTCCCTGCATGTTTTCTGTATTGTAACACGATTTCCAAAGTGCGTAAAGGAACCCTGGACAGACTTTACATTTCTTTAATAGAATGGTATGATGATCAAACAGAGAAAGGAGTTTTCAGGATGTTTCGATTGTGGGCAAAGACATGGAAGAACAACCGCATGCTGTCAGATACGGTGATCTGTGACGACTCATCCGACACAAGAACACATAAAGTATTCCGGGCTTTGGAAGAGATCTGTTATCAGTTTGATTTAAGCCAGCCGATCTGGCTTGACAGCAATATCAATGAGTTCCGGCGTCATGCCAAAGCGCGGTTTTACCAGGACAGTTTTATTGACAGTATTGACTTTGACTTTCTGGAAATCCAGGTCATCGAAGAAGATTAAGAGCGGCTGCATTATGTAAAACGGAGGGCTTCCCTCCGTTATTTTTTCATTTTCGGTTCAAAAATCCAGGATGCAAGATATCCGAAGACCAGTGCCGCCGAGATTCCTGCCGCGCTTGCGGTAAATCCTCCTTCAAAGATCCCGATGAATCCGTCTTTCAGGACGGCCTCTTTGACTCCCTGGAACAGAGTGTTTCCAAATCCAAGAAGCGGAACGCTTGCCCCGCAGCCGACCATTTCGATCAGGGGATCATATACGCCCAGAAATCCCAGCACAGTTCCGGATGTTACAAGAAGCACCATGACTCTTCCCGGCATCAGTTTTGTCCTGTCCAGAAGGATCTGTACAAGCGCGCAGATCAGGCCTCCTGCCCAGAACGCGTTAAAATATTCCATCGTTTCTCCTCCTTTGTCAACATGCACGTTCCAGCACAATGCCATGGGCAATGCCCGGAATGCTCTCGCCTTCATTGAAGCTGACCGTTGACATCAATGCACCGGTCGGGACAAAGAGTACTTTCTTCCACTCACCTTTTATGATTTTCGGAAGAACATAAGATCCCAGTGTCACTGCCGCGCACCCACAGCCGCTGCCTCCGGCATGGGTATCCTGTGTCTTCTGATCGAAAATTTTCATCCCGCAGTCCATGTGTCTTTCCTCAATGTCCACTCCGTTTTTCTTCAGAAGTTCCAACAGGATCGTGCTTCCAATATATCCGAGATCTCCGGTGACGATCTGATCATACTCTTCCATCTCCCTGCCAAAATCTTTTCTGTTTGCCAGAATGGTGTCACATGCTGCCGGAGCCATGCATCCTCCCATATTCTGGGAATCTTTCAGCCCGTAGTCTACGATTTTCCCAACTGTCACTCCGGATATCCGCACCTTCGATTTTTCCTTTCCGATGACAAAGGCTCCGCTTCCGGTTACCGTCCACTGTGCCGAGAGGGGCCTCTGGGAAGCGTATCCAAGCGGAAACCGGAATTCCTTTTCCGCGCTTCCAAAGTGGCTGGATGTGACCGCAAGAACGTAGTCCGCATATCCGGCTGCCACGCTCATCGCCCCAAGGGCAATGGCCTCCCCTGATGTGGAACATGCTCCAAACAGTCCGAATAAAGGAATCTGGAGGCTTTCAATTCCAAGGGAGGTGGCCGTTCCCTGCCTTAACAGGTCGCCGCCGAACAGAAAGCGGATCTTCTCCTGCGGAATCTGCGCCTTTTGTATGGCACGCAGGCAGGCCCGTTTCTGCATTTCGCTTTCTGCCTCCTCCCATGTTTCTTTCCCGAAAAGATTTTCCTTGTCTTCTCCATGCTCGTCGAACAGTTTTCCAAGCGGCCCCTGGCTTTCTTTCTGCCCGACAATCGTTCCCGCGCTCAGCAGGAAGGGCGCCTCTGCAAATCCAAGACTCTGCGCTCCTTTTGCCATTCCGCTTTTCATCTGCAATCCCACCTTTCTCTACCAGCTGATTCCCGCTTTCAGCAGGAAATAGTAAATCAGTCCAAACAGCCAGCTCGTGACGATTCCGTACAAAATGACCGGTCCGGCAATAGTAAAAATCTTACATCCGATTCCGAACACCTGGCCTTCTTTTTTATATTCGATTGCAGGCGCCGCCACAGAATTGGCAAATCCGGTGATCGGGACAAGCGCTCCTGCCCCGCCCCATTTCGCGATTTTTGGATACAGTCCCAGTCCTGTCAAAACGACACTTAACAGAACAAGAATCATGGATGTATAACAGCTTGTCATCTCCTTGTCCATGCCGGTGCCGGACACATAATTGGAAATGATCTGGCCAATCGTACAGATCGTTCCTCCTGTGATAAATGAGCGGAACATGTTTTTCCAGACATTATGCACCGGTGTCTTCTGCTTTACATATTCTTCGTAGCTTTTCTGCTTTTTCGCCTGTTGTCTGTTAATCGGTTCTTTCAAACAGATCCCTCCTTACACGCCCCATCTTCCCAGAAAATAAACAAGCGCTCCCGCTGTTTTCCCAAGAGACAGGCCGATGATAATATATGGTATGGTTTTAATGATTTTCAGCCTCCGGATAAAGATCGGAAATACATTGAGAATATCTGCAAGCGCCATGGCCCAACAGCCCACAAAGATTCCGGAAAACAGACCGAACAGCGCCAGAAGGAAGCTGCCTGCCGGTATCTTTATCTGATAGATAAAGAACAGATTGAACAGAATTCCGCCGAGGGCAATAGCATTTTCATACATCAAAATGTGTTTCCCGGTATGGGTCCTGTCCGCAAACACTGAAATCAGCCCAAGCCCGATAAGAAAAGAAAACATTCCCCCTGCAATGACCGCGCCGGATGAAAATCCGATGATTCCAAGAACGATCTGCTCAGCCCACATCTTTTTCTTCCTTCTTCCGTGAGTATTCATCGATCAGTGTCATCTCGATTTCCTCCTCGTACGTCCGCATTTCCACTTCCATCGGCGTCGGATCCACAGTAAAACGTCTTTTCCCAAAGTGGTTGAAAAACAGCAGAATTCCCACGCTCATCCCGATACAGTATGTCAGTTCCAGAATTCCAAAGCCGTCCGACCGGTTTCCTGTCACAAGGAAATAGATCTGATTAAACAGTTTTGGTACATCCACGTCATTGTTAAACGACATGATGGAAAACCCGGCACCGATAAAGGTTACAAGAAGTACAAACACACTTTTCAGAAACGGAATCACTTTCCCGTTCTTTTTCTGATCTTCGATGGTAATAATCAGATCTGTCTCGCCCATATTTTCCACGGTGAGATTCGGATAAATCTCATGGATTCTGGAGATGACTTCCAGAATGGATACGACATACCGTTTCTTTAAAGAGCCTCGGAGAAGTTTCACTGTCTTTAACCGGCTGACAACAGTCTGATCGGTACATTCCATCGAAAGCACATCCCCAAGAAGCACTTCTGTTTTTGCCAGTTCCTTATTTTTCTCCCCTTTGATATAGAGTGTATGTCCGGATGTTCCCATCGTTTCCTCCTTCTTCCATGCTGACACTGACAAGCGTTCCGTTTTCTTCCGATACGGGCCGTTGCTGTGACATTACATAATACAGAATTCCCAGGATAACAGCTGATGTGACAACGCAGATCAGGCATATCCGGATTCTTCTTTTTGCCTGTTCCATTCTCCTTCACCTTTCCTTTCTTTCAAAGGTAGTATGTCTGTTCTGGCTTTTTTTATACCGGATATGCCTGATTCTTTTTTACGCCGGCGGACTGCCGTATTCTTTCATCCGTTTCAGGATCTTCTTTTCCAGCCGCGAGACCTGCACCTGCGACATGCCAAGCATTTTCCCGGTCTCGGACTGGGTTTTGTTTTCAAAATATCTGAGATAAATCAGCTGCCGTTCCTCTTTTCCCAGCTTTTCCAGAAGGGAATATAGAAACATCTGGTCAATAATCTTTTCTTCTGTTTTTTCCTCCTTTTCCAGTTTTTCCAGAAGCTCCACCTCGCTTCCGTCTTTCTTGTAGACCGGCCGGTGCAAAGACTCCACTTCGGCAGATGCTTCCATAGCCTCTACCAGTTCTTCCTTTCCGATTCCGGAAATCTCCGACAGTTCCCGGATTGTCGGTTCCCGGTTGTACTTTTTCGTAAATTCTTCTTTCGCCTGACATGCTTTACAGGAAATTTCCTTGAGAGAACGGCTGACTTTGAGCATTCCGTCATCCCGGAGAAACCGTCTGATTTCCCCGGATATCATTGGTACCGCGTAGGTCGAAAAACGAACGTCGTATGTCAGATCAAACTTGTCAATCGCCTTTAACAGACCGATACTCCCGATCTGGAACAGGTCCTCTGCCTCGGTTCCCCGTCCACTGTATCTTCGAACAATGCACCAGACAAGCCCGACGTTTTCTTCTACAAGAAGTGCTCTTGCATCCGCGTCACCCTGATGTGCCTTTTCAATCAGCTCTGCGGTATGATCCATCCGTCACGTCCTTTGCCGATGATTTTCTTCATACGGACGGTTGTCCCGCATCCGGGACTTGATTCCACCGCCAGCTCATCCATAAAGGCCTCCATAAAGGCAAATCCCATCCCGGAACGGTCCAGTTCCGGCCGTGTCGTAAACATCGGCTGCATTGCTTCTTCAATATTTTCAATTCCTTTTCCTTCGTCCCGTACTTCGATTTCCAGCGCATGTCCTGCTGTCACACATCGGATGTAGATTTTATGTATTTCCTGATTGTAGCCATGAATCACCGCATTGGTGACCGCCTCGGAGACAGCGGTCTTGACATCCGCCACTTCCTCCAGTGTTGGATTGAGCTGTGTCATGAACGATGCCACTGCCACCCTGGCAAATCCTTCGTTTTCCGAGCAGCTGTCAAATATAATCTCCATTTCATTCGTATCCTGTTTCATTGTCTTTCCTCCTCGTAAATTCGAATAATCTTTGCAGCTCCTGACATTTTCAGGATCTTTTTCATCCGGTCATTCAGATTCGCCGCCCAGACTTCTCCTCCGGTCAGGCTCAGTTTTCTGTATCTTCCCATCATCACCCCGATTCCGGAGCTGTCCATAAAGCTTGTCTCCCCAAAATCAAAAATCACATATTTCACATGATTTCTTTCAATCTGCCGGTCTGCCTCCCTGCGGATTTCTTCCGTCTGATGATGGTCCAGCTCCTTTGGCAGAAAGATTGTCAGACAGTTTTCTTCTATCTGATATTTCATGCGGTCTCTCCCCTTTCCGTTGTTTCCTTTCCGGTTTTTCACGACACCGCCTTCCCGGGGTGTCCGCCGGAACAAAAAGAGGATGATGCACACTGTGCACCATCCTCTTTTGTAGTATCGGATCTTTTATCCGGCTGTTATTCTCCTGTATTTCCCGAACCGGCTGCATTCAGGCTCTCAAGAGCCGACTGCGCCTCCTCCGCCAGAGATGTACCGGAGAACTGCTCCGTTACTTTCTGATAATAGTTCTTTGCATTTTCCGTGTCGCCTGTCTCCTCATAAGCCTGAGCAAGAAGATACATGGCGTTTCCATCGTCATAAGTCTCGTCCATCCTGACAACTTTCGACAGATTCTCGATTGCCGCCTCGTAGTTTTCCACATCCGAGTTGGCCACTCCCCGGTTGTACTGTCTCCGGCAGGCTGACGGGTAAATGCTCTCTGTCAGTTCTGTAAACTGTTCTTTTCCCAGATCTCCAAGAGAATCCTGATTGATGGCCAGAAGCTCATCCGCCAGGTTTTCATTCGACTCCGAGCCGTTGCGGTATTTGGTCTGAATATCCATCAAAGACTCGTAGCTGCTCTTTGTAGACTCCGCGGTCTCTTTTGCCGTCTGTGCCTCATCACTCTGGGTCCGGTAGCTTTCCAGCTCCTTTTCCAGGGCGCTGATCTCAGACTCCTGGGAAGCGATCTGGTCGCTTGCCTCCACAATGCTTTCATTCATCTGTCTTGCCTGAGACTCATTGACCGCCGGCATAATCAGAAACCACATCACTGCCGCTCCGACCACAAGGCCGATGACAATATTGGCAATCGTAAACGCCATTCCTTTTTCCCGTTCTTTTGTTTCCACCGGCTGGATGATTGTTTCATTGCCGAGTTTATAGCTTACGGTCTGCTGTTCCTTCACATCCTTCTGTCCGGACGTACGTTTTCTGTGCATCCGGTTCAGCTCGTAAATATAGTTCAGCGTGATCGGATCTGTCGTATCCAGCTTCTGTGCCTTTCTGAGCACCTGTCTCGCCTTAGCATACTGCTCCGTGTGCAGATACAACAGTGCCAGAAGCTGATATGCTTTCAGAAAATCAGGGTGTTCGGTTACGATCTTTTTCAGCTGGATGACAGCCAGATCTTCCCCTCCCTGTCTGCAGTACTGCAGGCACTGGTTGTACTTCTTCGCAGTCTGATCGACTGCTTCCAGATCCCCCCTGGAAGATTTGAATTCATCGATATAGTCGGATGCGATATTGTCAGCAGGAACCAGCTTCAGGCTCACTGTCCAGACAACAAGCGCACGCGTCACATCTCCTCTGCCATAATAGACAAGTCCCAGAAGATTCCTTGCATCCTTATTATATTTATCAAATTGAATACTTTTTTTCAGTGAGTTTTCTGCTCCTGTCAGGTCCCGTATTTTCGCTTTTCTCAATCCATCATTATACCAGTACAGGGACCGGTACCTCAGTTCTCCTCTGATATCCATTTATATCTCCCCGTTCTGTTATCTCGTTGTTTCCAAGATATCTTTTAAAAGATCCGACAGATCCGTCAGATCCTCACTCAAGGCCTCTTCTTCGATCTCATCTACTTCCAGGCTTGGCTGAAATTTCTTCAGTTCTTCTTCAAAATTTAACATCTGGCTGCCTCCCTTAGTAATGTTTCCATTTCTCCTACAAGGTACAGGGAACCAAAACAGTATACCTGATCCTGTTCCCGTTTGCAGGCAGTGACATAGCTGCACGCCTCTTTTACCGTATCTTTGACTACCACGCGGCTGTCCGTCCATTGAGCAAAATCCTTCTGAAGCTCTCCGGGATTTACTCCCCGCTCATCCGGAATCTTTGTTACAACAATCAAATCTGCCGGAATTTCACGGCAGACAAAACGGATCATTTCATGATAGTCCTTTTCCTTCACCGCAGAAAACAATACGATCAGCTTTCCATCCGGACTGCGAAATTTCTCCTGCATCCGGATACTTTTCGCAAGCGCTCTGACAGCCGGCATATTGTGTGCACCGTCCAGTACGATCCCCGGAAGCGCTTCCTCCATCCTTCCCTTCCAGGACGTCGTCTCCAGAATCTTCCTCCACGATGCCGTCGGCTCTTTGACCAGACGCTTCATTGCCTCCAGCGCGAGCACTGCATTCATCGGCTGATACGATGCTGTCGTCGGCAGTTTCCACATTGCAGTATCATCATACCGATTTGACGTTGAAAATTCAAGATCCTTTCCCGTAATTTTCATGATTTTGAACGCATTTTCCGAGATTTCTCTACATTCCGCGCCGGCATTTTCCGCCGTTTTTTTCAGGACACCAAGTGCCTTTTCCTCTGTCGCGTCGCAGATCAGCGGCACACCCGGTTTGATGATTCCCGCTTTTTCCGCAGCAATCTTTTTGATCGTATCTCCCAGAATCTCCGTATGATCCATTCCGATGGACGTGATCACGGTCAGGACCGGATGTTCAATGCTGTTTGTCGCATCCAGTCTTCCTCCGAGACCGGTCTCCAGAATGATATATTCCGCCTCTTCTTCGTCAAAGAATTTCATCGCCATTCCGAATAAAAACTCAAAATAAGTCGGGTGGCCAAGTCCTTCTTTTTCCATCTCTCCGGCGGCTTTTCGAACTTCCTCAAATATCCGGACAAATTGTTCTTCGGATATCATTTCTTCGCCGATACGGATCCGCTCCCGGATCGTAACAAGATGAGGGGAAGTAAACAGTCCCGTCTTCTTCCCCTCTCCGGTCAGAAGCGCCTGCAGATATCTGCACACGCTTCCTTTCCCGTTGGTCCCTGCCACATGGATGATCTTTTTCTCGCGCTGGGGCATACCCAGATACGATAAAAATACTCTCGTATGGTCCAGGGAATGTTTTTTTGCAAACATCTGAAGCCTGTCAATATAGTTTACCGCTTCTTCATAATTCATCATATTATTCCTCATCGCTTGTGCCTTCAAACGCTTCCACCCAGTTCTTTGCCGGCTCATCCTGCTCCTCTTCCGGAGCCAGGGTGAGCGTTCCGTTCTGGTAGACATATTTCTGAGAGGTGGCAAATACCGTACTGCTGGATCCCATCTGGATCACAGTGATGATATCTCCGTCCTCCAAAGCACAGTCATTTAACACCACATGAGTGTTATTGAGGAACTTGCTTTCCTGCTGTTCCCCATTGACAAAGATCTTACTGTTCCGCGTCATATTTTCTCCGTACAGACTGTAGGAATTTTCCTCTCCAGGCTGCGGCACAATATTATTCAGCGTCACATCCTTGACGCCCATTCTCATATGTCCTTCCGTGATCGGCGGGTTGCCGTCGTACACGTACTGCTCTCCGTAGAGAATGTCATACTGCAGAAGTTCCAGATCTTTCAGATAATCCTCGGTCTGTCTTCTCTGCTGATGGTAATTGAATACCGTTCCCGACTGGATTCCAAGGCGTTCAAACACATCTGCCATAATCTGGTAGGACGGAATGTTTCTGTCCTCTTTCTCAAGTCCGATGTTGTCCCAGATCACGTAATTGGTATTATAGAGATACCTGCTCTTCAGATCCTTCGCTTCCAGTCCCATGGTCGGAAGATGGTCCCCGTAAAATACGATGACGCTCGGCTCATCTCTTTTTTCCACCTCTTCCACAAGGTGCCGGGCGAACTGATCCATTTCATAGATCTGGTTTACATAATATTCCCATGCATTCTGCTTCTCCTGGTCTTCCATTCCGGAAACGGTAATCTCCGGATTCTCAATGACTTTCTCTGTCGGATAATCACCATGTCCCTGCACACTGATAGTAAAGACAAAATCCTGCTGCTCATCCGAATCCAGTGCGTCCATGATGTGTTCCACAAGAATATCATCCTTTGACCAGTTATTCGGTGTAGTCTGAAGGATATTCATAAATTCCTTGCTCGTAAACGTATCAAATCCGGTATTATTGTACACCCGCGCACGGCTGTAGAAATTTCCGCCGTTATTGTGTATTCCGTGAGTTCCGTAACCGAGGGCAGAAAGCGCTGTTGCCGCACTTTCGCAGACTTCCGTCTTTAATTTTGTCTTAAATGGATACTCGCCCGGTCCGAAATACCGCATGTTCATTCCGGTCAATACCTCAAACTCTGTATTTGCAGTTCCCGCACCGACAGACGGTACCTTGAAGTATCCGGTCGAATACTCATTAAACAATGACCTCAGGAACGGAATCGGGTCCTTGGAGAGCTGGTAGAATTCCACCTCCGTCGGATCAAAGAAGGATTCCAGCTGCACAAAAATAATATTTGGCATCTCGCCTTCTTTCAGACTTGTTTCACTCTTTGTCAAAGTTCCGTCCTTGTTAATCTCATCGATCGTCTCTTCACTGTATCCGTTCGGTTTATCAATTCCCGTGTTGAACAGACTGGCAGAAAAGCAGTACGGAAGTCCATAATCTTCATATGCAAAAGCAATATTTCCAAAATAAGTCGATACCACACGATGGTCAACCGCAAGATTTGTCAAAACCACATATGCTCCGCAGCAGATCCCGACACCGGCCAGCGCGAGCCACCTGTGCATCTTCCCCTGATACTGTCCGCCCCGGCGCCACATGGCAATCACCCATATGATCACCGCAACAACACCGACCGCCATAATGATCAGCTCATAGACAGCAAAATAATTGGTAAACAGGGACAGTCCTTCGGTCAGTGCCTTCAGGTCCTGTGCATTAAACGGCGTGACCCTCTTTAAAAGCATCGCTCCGTTTACAACTCCAAGCATCAGCCAGAATACACTGATCAAAATCCGAACAAACACCCTCCGCCGGAACAGATACACAATTGAAAATGTCACAAAAATCATAAACGCATTGTAAAGAAATACAAGCGGCGTTTCCACCATATAGTTCCATGCTGCAAAAACAGAATGGCGTGAAATACTTTCGATGATCAGGTTGATGACCATTGCCCACACCGCGTGAAGCGGAAGGGAAAAAATATTCATCCACTTGTACACCGGCGCCATTTTTCTGGAAAAAGCGCTGTTTTTCCGCTCTTCCAGAATCCTCTGCCGGCGTTCTTTTCTTTTTTTCAAATTGTTCTTAATATCCTCTCTGCTCAGGTGCCGCAGTCTCTCTATCTTTCCTTTGATATCCGGTTTCTTAAAATGGATTTTCTTCATGATTTCCCCTTGTCTGCTACTTCATGATCGATGCAAGACGTTCCTGAACCTGTTCCATCATCTGTGTATATTTTTCCAGCTTGGCCCGCTCTTCATTGACCTTTGCCTCCGGCGCCTTACTCATGAATTTTTCATTGTTCAGCATACCGTTTACACGGGCAAGTTCTTTTTTCAGCTTTTCCTCTTCTTTTAAAAGTCGTTCCTTTTCCTGCTCGAAATCAATCAGATCCTCAAGCGGCATATACACTGCTCCATCCGGAACTACAATAGAAACCGCATCTTCAGAGATTCCCTCTTTTGTTCCCTGAATGATGAGATCGCTTGCATTCATCAATGGTTTCACTGATTCTGTTAATGTTTCAAACCCCTCACAAAGTGTCTCATTCTCACAAACAATAAATACTTTTGCCTTCCGGCTGTTTGGCACGTTCATCTCAGCACGTGCATTTCTCACACCCCTTACAATATCCTTGACATGATCAACGATATTTTCTTCCTCCGGGAAGTTCAGTGCTTCATCGTATTCCGGCCAGTCAGACATCATCAGAGATTCTTCTGACGGAACAAGGGCACTGTAGATTTCTTCTGTCACAAACGGCATGTACGGATGCAGAAGTTTAAGTGCGTCCGCAAGAACCGTTTTCAAGGTCCAAAGCGCTGCATTGGCTGCCTTATAATTTTCATCGGAATGGTAAATACGGTATTTTGCCATCTCGATGTACCAGTCACAGAATTCATCCCAGATAAAGTCGTATACTTTCTGTACTGCAATTCCCAGTTCAAATTTATCCATGTTTTCCGTCACATCTTTGATCAGACGGTTTGCTCTGGAAAGGATCCACCTGTCAGCTGCTGTCAGATCCTGGGCATCCGGACGGCTGATCACTTTATCTTCCATATTCATCAGGATAAACCTGGAAGCGTTCCATACTTTGTTTGCAAAGTTACGGTTTGCTTCTACTTTTTCTTTATAGAAACGCATATCGTTTCCAGGCGCGTTTCCTGTCACCACCGTAAGACGGAGCGCATCAGCACCGTACTCGTCGATGATTTCCAGCGGATCGATCCCGTTTCCAAGCGACTTGCTCATCTTTCTTCCCTGGTCATCCCGGATCAGGCCGTGGAAGAATACCGTGTGGAACGGGCATTTTCCGGTCTGCTCAAATCCTGAGAATACCATACGGATTACCCAGAAGAAGATGATGTCATATCCGGTTACAAGGACATCTGTCGGATAGAAGTAATCCAGCTCCTCTGTCTGATCCGGCCATCCAAGTGTGGAGAACGGCCACAGTGCGGAGGAAAACCAGGTATCCAGTGTATCCTCATCCTGTGTAAAGTGCGTGCATCCGCATTTCGGGCATACGGCCGGAGCTCCACCTCTTTGTACAATCATTTCGCCGCATTCGTCGCAGTAGTATGCCGGAATCCGGTGTCCCCACCAGATCTGTCTGGAAATACACCAGTCACGGATATTGTTCAGCCACTGCAGGTATATTTTGTTCATACGTTCCGGAATCAGCTTTAACTCTCCTGTCTCCAGTGCTTTGATGGCCGGCTTTGCAAGCTCTTCCATCTTGACAAACCACTGCTGCTTGATTAACGGCTCGACCGTCTGCTTACATCTCTCGTGTACACCTACATTATGTGCATAATCTTCCACTTTTACCAGATATCCCTGGTCTTTCAGATCCTGCACGATCGCTTCTCTTGCTTCGTAGCGTCCCATACCTGCGTACTTGCCGCCGTTTTCATTGATCGTCGCATCATCATTCATGATGTTGATCTCTTCCAGGCCGTGTCTCTTTCCGATCTCGAAGTCGTTCGGGTCATGTGCCGGAGTCACTTTCATGGCACCGGTTCCGAATTCCTTGTCTACATAGGCATCCGCAATGATCGGGATTTCCTTATTTACAAGCGGCAGAAGCGCTTTCTTTCCAATAATATCGGTATAACGTTCATCTTCCGGATTTACTACAATCGCAGTATCTCCAAGCATCGTCTCCGGACGTGTCGTCGCGATCACAAGGCTTCTGTCCGCGCCTACGATCGGATAACGGATGTGCCAGAAATGTCCTGCCTGTTCCTCATGCTCTACTTCCGCATCGGAAAGGGATGTCTGGCATACCGGACACCAGTTGATGATCCGGGAACCTTTGTAGATATATCCTTTTTCATAAAGGCGTACGAACACTTCCTCTACAGCCCTGCTGCATCCTTCGTCCATCGTGAACCGCTCTCTGTCCCAGTCACAGGATACGCCAAGTTTCTTTAACTGGGATTCAATCGTCCCTGCATACTCCTCTTTCCACTCCCAGACACGGTCCAGAAAGCCTTCTCTTCCAAGCTCCCTCTTGTCGATGCCCTCTTCTTTTAACTGATTCGTCACCTTAACTTCGGTGGAGATCGCCGCATGGTCCGTACCCGGAATCCAGAGGGCATTGTATCCCTGCATTCTCTTATAACGGATCAGGATATCCTGAAGCGTATTGTCCAGGGCATGTCCCATGTGCAGCTTTCCTGTGATATTCGGCGGCGGCATCACCGTCGTAAACGGCTTTCTGCTCCTGTCTACTTCTGCGTGAAAATACTTATTCTCACACCATTTTTCATAAAGCTTCGGTTCAATCTCCTTCGGATTGTACGTTTTGTCCAACTGTCTGCTCATCATTACCTCCTCATTTCAAGCGTTCCTGTGAATAACAAAACGCCCTTTACATATGTAAAGGGCGTCAAAACGCGGTACCACCTTTTTTATACACCTGTCCTCTCTGACAGATGTATATCTCTTCGTTCTATAACGGGAACTACTCCGGGATCTCCTACTGTCCTTTCTCTCAATCGGACACATTCAGACATCCGGCTCCAAAGCTACCTTCCACAACTCCTTCTTGTAATCACCTTCCAGCCAGCGGGTAATTCTCTCTGTCAAGGGCAGGTGTGTACTCCTCTTTATCAACACCTTTAAATATGAAACTATGATAATCATAGTCATCAGCCCCCGATTTGTCAAGGAGTTCATGGAATTTTCATGGAATCTTAAGGTTCTAGGCCTCTCCCTTCAGAAACTCTTTCAATTCTTCGACCGAGTCAAAAATCATATCCGCTCCGGCCGCCTCCAGCTCCTTCCGGCTTCCGAATCCGTAGAGGACTCCGGCTGAGGCAAGTCCGAATGTCCTGGCGCCAAGGATGTCATGTTCCCTGTCTCCCACCATGATAACCGATGGATCTCCCGGTTTTTTTCCGCACGTTTCCAGCGCATAGGCAATGACATCTTCTTTTGTCAGCCTGCTCTCATCCATGGTCGCCCCGCAGATGTAAGTGAAGTATGACTCAATCCCGGCATCTCCGGCAATGATTCCGGCATAATGTTCCGGCTTGGAGGTGGCCATGACAATGCGGAGGCCTGCTTCTTTGAGCTCCCGCAGCATGGTTTCCACCCCGTCGTACAGACGGTACTCATACACACCTTTTGTTCCGAAATTTTCCCTGTAATATTCCACCGCTTTTCTTGCCTCTGTTTCACTCAGCCCGGTGTATTTCTGGAACGAAGTGAGAAGCGGAGGCCCGATAAACGGAAGCAGTTCCTTTCGTTCCTTTTCAATTCCAAATTTTTTCAGAGCGTAGACTACTGAATTGATTATTCCCGGCTCCGAATCGATGAGCGTTCCGTCCAGATCCAGAAAGACGGTGTCAAATCCTGGTATTCCCATGTTCTTCCTCCTGTTTTCGTTTCAGTGCATTAAGCATTTCCTTGTCCTGAGCGCTGACCCGTCTCGACTCTCTGCATTTCTGGATCGCCTTGTTGTGGGTCCAGATATCCAGCTTCTTTTCTTTCAGAAGTCCAAGTACTTTTTCCGGGTACTTCACATATGCGGTTGCCACGCCCCAGGCGATCCCCATCCGGACATAATAGTCTTCTGACCTGATATCCGCATACCGGCGCAGTACTTCATCTATATACCGGTCATTCAGGAAATGGTCCATCAGTGCGATTACACCAAACCGGAGCTCAAATTCCCGGCTGCTGTTCAGCCATTTTTCCAGATAGGAAAACCAGAATTCCGGATCCTTTTCCATCCATTTATACGTGGAAGTGCTGCAGTCACAGTCCGCCCAGGACAGAACTCCCGGTACCCAGATATCGAGCATGGCCGCATGTTCTTCTCTGGATGCTTTTCTGTATCCGGAAGCCATCCCAAAGAGCATGTGCTCTTCCTGATAGACGCAGCTCCCATGATCCCGGAGCATTTCATCAAGCCATCCGCCCTCCGGCTCTTTTGCCGCTTCTTTTGCAAGTTCCCGAAGCTTCGGTATCCGGATGCCAAGCGTCGGCATGGACGGTGCATTTAAAATCCGGTCGTTGAATTCCTTATAGGCTTCATCGGACAGCGTCTTCAATCTGTCCCGCATTAGTTCCCGTTTTCCCATACTCTTTTACTTATCCTCTCTGAATCCCGCGAACAGGATATCGTGATTAATCATTCTGTAGAATCGTTTTTTGATTTCCTCATAATCTTTTGCCGGCTGCGCCATCAGCCACATGAGTTTTGTAATCGTAGCCTCCAGTGTCATGTCATAGGCTTCCAGAAGATCAAAATCCTGCTTTACCTTTTTTCCGACCTCGTAGACTGTCATATTGCTTCCTTCACTTACAACCTGTGTCGTCATGACAATCAGTTTTCCTTCTTTTTTCCACTTCTTCATTCCCTCATAGACTTCCGCAGTAATGCTGTCCGGAAGTCCGCCTACGCCAAAGCTCTCGATCACGACACAGTCATACTGTTCCAGAATCTGAGTCAGCACGCCGCTTCGCATGCCCGGAACCAGTTTCAGCACATAAACACTATCTTTCATGTCATGGTAAAACCGTACTTCTCCCTTATGCCGTACCGGCGGGATGTACCGGATCACCTGACCGTCCTGAATCACAGCCGGGTACGGGAAATTAATGCTGGAAAATGCATTGTAGCTTTTTGCCCGCTCCTTTTTCGCCCTTGTTCCGATAATGACTTTGCCGTCAAACACGATGCTGACATCTTCGGAATCGTCATCCGCCGCGTAGATAAAGCTGTCCAGCAGATTGGTCTTTGCATCCGTCACGTCCATATTGATCGGCTTCTGTGCTCCGGTCACGACAATCGGCTTTGGGGAATTCTGAATCATATAGGAAAGCGCCGCCGCTGTGTAGGCAAGGGTGTCGGTTCCATGGCAGATCACAAACCCGTCATAGGCATCGTAGTGCTTCTCCACCGCTTCCACCATCAGCTTCCAGTGCTCCGGTGTTACATTGGTGCTGTCGATATTGCACACCTGAAGCGTCTCCACCTCACATACATGTTTCACCTGAGGAATGCAGGCTAGAATGTCATTCGGCGTCAGGCCCGGGGCCAGTCCGTTTTCCGTCTGCTTTGAGGCAATCGTCCCTCCGGTTCCAATCATCAGTATTTTCTTCATTTGGTTTTCCTCTCTTTACATAGTTCGTTCCATCAGTGAAAAGCCCCACCGGATGTCCGGATGGGGATTATTCTATGATTTTAGTATAAGGAAATTCCGGCCGGAAATCAACCGGCTTATAGGATTTTGCATCCTTTTATGATAAAATGTAGATATTCGGCCACAAGGCCTGATTGCAATAAAGCTTTTACAAATGGGGGATTAAAAATGAGACAAAAGATTGATTTACTGAACGGACCGGTTTTCCCGTCACTGACCAGACTTGCTCTCCCGATTATGGCGACATCTCTTGTCCAGATGGCATACAATCTCACCGATATGATCTGGATCGGAAGAATCAGCAGTGACGCGGTCGCATCTGTCGGGGCTGCCGGCATGTACATGTGGTTTGCGAATGGAATCACTGTACTTGCAAAAATGGGCGGACAGGTCAAGGTCGGACATTCTCTTGGCGCCGGCGAACGGACCGAGGCATGCGGCTATGCCCGGAATGCGATCCAGCTTTCCCTGATTCTCGGACTTGCCTACGGCATCATCTGCCTTCTTTTTCAAAAGCCGCTGATCGGATTTTTCCGGCTGAATTCTCCGGCAGTCATTCAGAATGCAGAAATTTATCTTGCCATCACCTGCGGGCTTGTCGTTTTTTCCTTTTTAAATCAGGTTTTTACAGGAATTCTGACTGCCATGGGCAACAGCCGTACTTCCTTTCTCGCAACCGCTGCCGGTCTTATCATCAACATCGTTCTGGATCCGGTTCTGATCTTCGGCATCGGTCCGTTTCCGAAACTTGATGTGGCAGGTGCTGCAATTGCCACAGTATTTGCCCAGGCTGTGGTCACCGTCGTTTTCCTGCTTTCAGTCCGTAAAGAGCCGGATATTTTTATGAATCTTCACTTTTTTACAAAGCCTCAGCTTTCTGTGCTAAAAGAGCTGATCCGTATCGGACTGCCTTCTTCTGTCCAGAGCATGATTTTCACCGGCATTTCCATGGTAATCGCCCGGATTGTTGCCGGATTCGGAGATTCAGCCGTGGCTGTCCAGAAAGTCGGCTCTCAGATCGAGTCTATTTCCTGGATGACGTCGGATGGATTCGCCGCCGCGGTCAATTCTTTTATCGCCCAGAATTTCGGCGCAGGCAATGCTGCAAGGGCAAAGAAAGGCTACCGTTGCTCTATGGTGGTCGTCCTGCTGTGGGGTGTCTTCTGTACGATCGTCCTGATCGTCTTTCCGGCGCCGATTTTCCGGATTTTCATTCCGGAGGCGGACGTCCTCCCGATGGGAGTGGCTTACCTGCAGATCCTAGGTGTCTCACAGCTGTTCATGTGTATGGAAATCACGACCGCCGGAGCATTTTCCGGGCTTGGGCGGACACTTCCTCCGTCTGTCGTCAGCATCACGCTTACGACAGCAAGAATTCCTCTTGCCCTGCTTTTGATCTCTACGCCGCTCGGACTGAACGGAATCTGGTGGAGTATTACGATTTCCAGTATTTTCAAAGGGCTTGTCCTTACGGCAGCCTTTAAAAAGATGGCATTTCGGCCTGCAGCGCAGTAACATAACATATTCAGGGAAGAAAACAGCAGGTGCGGAAGTGAATGTCCTGCCTGGGCATCATACCACTTCTTCACCTGCTGTTTTTTGATCTATCACATTTTCTGTCAGTTCCCGCCAAAATGGCGGTCCACCAGATGGCAGTACTCTTCATACGCCGGCACTCTGGCAAATCTCTCCCGCAGTGCCTCCTGAATTCCCCTGTAATACCAGCCGATTGTTTTTTTATCCTTCATACGGAAACGGTTCCACAAGTCTTCGCCGACCACCGGATAGTCACGGTCAATATCCCGCATATTGGAAAGCTTGTCCGCAAGCCCGATCATCTGCACCTCAAAAGACGCCGTCCGGATCCGCTCGATGGTCGAACCTTTCCTCTCCATCCATGATTTGGATTTGTCCTCGCTCTCCTGGGCAACCAGCGATGCAACACGCTCCGAAAAATTCTCCGCAAGGACCTCCCGCGTCACCCCCTTGCAGTCCTCGATCGTATCGTGCAGAATCGCCGCGCTGATCACCTCTTCATCGGTTGTCATCGTCGAGACGATATCTCCCACTTCAATCGGATGAACGATATAAGGACGCCTGGTCCCTTTTCGAAACTGTCCTTCGTGTGCCTTTGTCGCAAATTCGATTGCCCGGTCTATCATCATATTTGATTTCCTTTCCAACTGTTTGCATTTACACTTTAAGGTTACCACTTTGAAAAATAAAATCAAGTTTTTTCTTTCATACATGTCACTTCTGACGTATACTGGATGATGTCAACATATATGTAATGTCAACATATATGCAAAAAATGTTCAAAAAGGGGATATCTAAGATGAAGCAAAAATCAGGTGTACTGATCACCGGCGCTTCCAGAGGCATCGGACGGGCATGCGCCCTTCTCCTTGCCGGACACGGTTTTCATATTTTCTTAAACAGCGCACATCATATAGAAGCACTGGAGGAAGTCCGCCGGGAAATTCTCTCGATTCCAGGCGGCTCCTGCGAACTCTGCCCGGGGGATGTCGGCAACCCGGACCAGGTCCGTAAAATCTTCGCAACGATTGCCAGTTCCGAACATACAGACGGAGGACTCGACATCCTGATCAACAATGCAGGCATTTCCCACATCGGCCTTCTGAGCGACATGACCGATGAGGAGTGGAGCCGCCTGATCGCCACCAACCTCTCCTCCGCCTTTTACTGCTGCCGGGAAGCCATCCCTCATATGGTGTCCAAAAAATCCGGAAAAATACTCAACGTCTCCTCCATGTGGGGACGAAGCGGCGCATCCTGCGAAGCAGCCTACTCCGCATCCAAAGCCGGCATCCAGGGACTGACCCAGGCCCTCGCCAAAGAACTCGCTCCAAGCAATATCCAGGTCAACGCCATCGCTTTCGGCGTCATTGACACCGACATGAACCGGATGCTCGATGCCGAAGAACGACGCGCCCTCGCAGATGAGATCCCTGCCGGCTACTTCGCCTCCCCCGAAGAAGCAGCCCGGATGATCTGGAACACCCTCAACGCACCCGCCTACATGACCGGACAGATCATCGGGTTCGACGGCGGATTCCTGTAACCCGGACAACGGTGTGTAACACACAAACACTAAAAAAATTCCATTACGCCCAGACGTAACAGAATCTCAACATTTACAATATTCACTTCATATTTGTCACACTTTTTCCATTGGGGACGTGTTCCGATGCATCGGAACACGTCCCCAAAAATAAAATCTATTGTTTTATGCACCATGTGAATCCGTATTCGGGCAGTGTAATTGTGCCGTTTTCCAGGATTTCGCCTGTGAAGAGTTCGTGGTAGATCCCTTCTTCCGGAAGTGTTAACTGTTTTTTACAATTGTTAAAGTTGAAAAGGCCTGTGAGACTTTTTCCGTTGTGTTTCCGGATGATTCCGAGGACTTCCTGGTCTCCGGTGTCCCAGGTGGTGACTTCTGCTTCCGGTCCGAGGATATCTTCCTGTGCTCTTATTTTTTCCATGTAGGAGAGGGTCTGGAAGATTTGTCCTTCTACGGTGTTCTGGTCATCCCTGTTTTGGGCGAGATCCCATTTGAAGGTGCCTCTGTGGATATACCGGGAGTCCGTTTTTTTCTCTTCGTCTTCTTTATAGGTGTAGTCGTTGACCTGCCCGATTTCGTCTCCGCTGTAGATCATCGGGATGCCGGCCTGCATGAACATGTAGGCGTGGAGCATGAGATCTTTGCGGACGGCTTTTTCCATTTTTTCTTTATCCTGTTCAAACCCGGCGCTTTCGATGCCGCACATGGATGCGGTTGTTCCGCAGAATCTGGCGTCTTTTGTCACGGGGTCATCGTTGTAGAGTTCTCCTCTGCTTTCGCTTCCCGGATACTTTCCGGTGAAGTAATCGTTCAGGTACTGTTTGTGTGGAATTTCCTCCATCTGCCATTGTTTCAGTGTGTCGTAATCCAGCCCCCATCCGATGTCATCGTGGCAGCGGAGATAATTCAGGAATGTATATTCCTTTGGAAGGCGGTTTACAATGTCAAGCTGCTTTTTCAGCAGTCTGATGTCGTGTACGGCCACGGTGTGCCAGGTGGTTGCCATGGTTGTCACATTGTAAAGCATGTGACATTCCGGTTTATCCACGGTTCCGAAGTATGGCACGACTTTTTCCGGTTCCATGACTACTTCTCCCAGAAGTGCCACGGCCGGGCAGACGATCTCTCCGATTATACGCATCATCCGGACAATGGTATGTACCTGTTTTAAATTCCGGCAGGATGTGCCCATCTCTTTCCAGATATATGGAACCGCGTCAATCCGGATGATGTCCATTCCCTGGTTGGCAAAGAAGAGGAAATTATACATCATTTCGTTAAATACCCTTGGATTTCCGTAATTTAAATCCCACTGATATGGATAGAAGGTCGTCATCACATAGTGTCCGATCTCCGGAATCCAGGTGAAGTTCCCCGGCGCAGTGGTCGGGAATACCTGCGGTACAGTCTTTTCAAACTGTTCCGGAATCCATGCATTATCATAGAAGAAATACCGGCTCATGTACTCGCCTTCGCCGTTTCTTGCGCGGACGGCCCATTCATGTTCCTCGGATGTATGGTTCATGACGAAATCCATACACACATCGATTCCCATATTATGGCATTTCGTGGCAAGTCTTGCCAGATCGTCCATGGTTCCCAGATCCGGGCGGACCTTCCGGAAGTCTGCCACCGCATATCCGCCGTCTGATTTTCCTTTTACGGTATCGAGAAACGGCATCAGGTGAATAAAGGAGACATTGCTCTCTTTAATATAATCGAGCTTTTTCTGCACTCCCTTCAGATTACCGGCAAAATTATCGATGTAGAGCATCATGCCAAGCATACCCTTCCTGCGATACCAGTCCGGATGTGCTTCTCTCTCACGATCCCGCTTTTTCAACGCGGCTTTTCTTTCTGTATAGTATTGATACATCTGGCTGCACAGTTCCGCATACATGTCTTCATTCTGATACAGCTCCATATAAAGCCATTTCAGCTCGTCCTGATGCTTCTCCATGCGTGCCTGAAATTCTTTATCACTTTTCTTTGCTCTTCCCAATGTTCTTAAGCCCCTTTATGTTCTACACGTCTTAAATATCTCTGGTAGGCAAGGTACTCTCCGCTCTCAATCGGCACCGGAAGCCCTGCCTGCATCAATGCAGCCCCGCTGTAGATCCGGTCATGTCCTTCAATCTGATAGAATGCATCCGGAATCAGGCCGCGCATTTTTACATAGTTGACAGTCATATTGCCATGCTGTTTTAACATTACGATACTGATGAGCGCCTCACTTTGATCCTCCGATACGAAAGCCCAGGCGCCAAACTCATCCTTCTGCGGACTGGACAGGCGGTAGTAATCTCCTCTCTGGATAAGCGGAGCATATTGTTTGAATTTCTTCACCTGTTCTTTGACTTCTTTCTTTTCTTCCTCGGTTAACAGTCCCAGATTCAGCTCATATCCAAAGGTTCCTGCCATGGCAACGATACCTCTTGTATTGAGAGAAGTGATCCGTCCGGTCTGATGATTTGGAACCGCGGATACATGGGCGCCCACACAGGAAGCCGGATAGATAAAGGATGTTCCGTACTGGATCTCCAGACGGTCGATGGCATCTGTATTGTCGCTGCACCAGATCTGCGGTGTATAATAAAGCATTCCGGCATCAAACCGTCCGCCTCCTCCGCTGCATCCTTCAATCAGAGTATCCGGATAACGTTCGGTAAGGCGTTCCAGGAAATCATATACGCCAAGCATATAATCGTAGAGTACCTTTCCCTGTTCTTTCGTCTCAGACGAATAAATATCAGAAAGGCTCCGGTTCATATCCCATTTGATATATTCTACATTTCCCTGGTCCAGAACCGCGCAGATCTGGTCAAAAACATGATCCCGGATCTCTTTTCTCGAGAAATCAAGCACAAGCTGGTTTCTGCCTCTGACCGGATTCCTTTTTGGAATCTGAAGTGCCCAGTCCGGATGTGTCCGGTACAGATCGCTGTCTTCGGAAACCATCTCCGGTTCAATCCAGAGTCCGAACTTCAGTCCCAGATCATGAATCCGGTCGATCAGTTCTCCCATGGTACATCCCAGCTTCTTTTCATTGACCACCCAGTCTCCAAGGCTGGTATTATCATCATTTCTCTCGCCAAACCATCCGTCATCCAGAACAAGCATTTCGATTCCAAGTTCTGCCGCGTGTTTTCCAAGTCTCAGGAGACTTTCCCCGGTAAAATTAAAGTAATCCGCTTCCCAGCTGTTTACAAGAACAGGGCGGACCTGATCTTTCCATCTGCCTCTGCACAGGTTGTTTCTAAAACAACGGTGCAGATTGTGTGACAGGACGGACAGACCTTCTGCAGAATACGTCATTACCGTCTCCGGGATCACGAAGCTTTCTCCGGTTCCAAGCGGATAGGAAAACATCTCGGAAGCAAGTCCCATCAGCGCTCTCGTCTGGTTGAACTGGTCTTTCTCTGCCTCCGCCTTGAAGCAGCCGCTGTATACAAAAACCATGGCATAGCAGTCTCCTGCTTCCTCTGTCGTATCTTTTCCCGCCAGAATCATGGCCGGATTGTACTGATGGCTGGATGTTCCTCTCCGGCTTCGTAAAATCTGTTTTCCGTGGCTTACCGGTACTCTCTGGAAATTACGCTCCATGGCATGGCGTCCATAGAAGCTGATCAGATCATAGTCTCCTGAAACGAAATCCAGACAAGCGGAAGCCGCCTTACTGATATGAATCGTATCTTCCCCCTGATTGATGATTCTGACACTTCTCGTAATGATGTCGTATTTCGGAAGCACTCCGTACAAAAGCACTGCCTGTACCTTTGTGACAGCATCCTCCATCAGAATTTCCAGCGTCTCCGCCTCGTTCTCAGCCGCATAGACCGCCGGGAGCCCCGGAAGTCCATATTTGCCTTTTGTGATCCGATGGCTTTGATACCGCAGATCGCAGCTGTAAGTACCATCGCTGTTTTTGATCGTAAGAGCCGGACTCCGGAAATCCCCTGTCCCGCTTGTCGGGAACTCCTGCGGCAGAGCGTCCATGGAGTAGGTTCGATCCTGGTCGGCGTCATACGGATTGGCGGAAAATCCTCTGTCGTAGTAGGTCAGAAGATAGTCCATTCCGCCGTAAATCGTCTTTCCATAATACAGGTGAAGCAGAAATCCGTATGCGTCTACCTGAAACTGATATGTTGTATGGTCTGTCTGTAATGTAAAAATTCTGTTCTCTTTCTCAAATCCAATACCCATTTTGCTCTCCTTGTACAGTTTATATTTATTTTACTGCACCGTTCACAACACCATTTAAGATCTGTTTCTGGCAGATTACATAGAAAATCACGATCGGGATCAATGCCAGAAGATAGGATGCAAATGCCAGGTTGTAGTTGGTTCCGAACTGAGTCTGGAAGTTCAGCTGTGCCAACGGCAGTGTATTCTGCCCTGTACCTGCCATGATAACAAGCGGTGTCATCACGTCATTCCATACGGAAAGTGCTGTAATGACAGCTACAGTCGCATGCATCGGCTTCATAATCGGGAAAATGACTTTCCAGTACGTTCTCCATGTGCTCGCGCCGTCCACACGCGCCGCCTCTTCCAGTGCAATCGGAATGTTGGTGAGGTATCCGGAATACAGTAAAACATTCATCGGCATATAGAATACCACATATAAGATAATTACGCCAACCCAATTTCCAAGTCCCATCTCTGCTGTCTGTTTTGCAAGAGGCATCATCAGGATTGCAAACGGAACGAACATACCGCTTACGATAAACAGATAGACAAAATTGTAAAATTTACTGTGTGCTTTATTTCTTCCCACGGCATATCCCATCAGGGAATGAATGATAATGGAAAGTCCCACTGTCAGGACAGAAATAATCAGGCTGTTTTTCAAAGAATTCCAGAAATCCGTTACCCGCATTGCCTCTCTGAAGTTATCCAGGCTCCAGCTTTTCGGTAAAGAAAGAATTCCGGCAATACTGTTCGTCATTTCGCTAGGCTGTTTAAATGCAATAATTATTGTCATATAAAGCGGAAATGCTATCGTAATCAATCCAAGAATTAACAAGACCATCACAGTCCAGTTTGTTCTATATTCTGCTTTTTCTTTCATTATAACTGCTCCTCCTTCCGTGCTGAAAAGCTCATCTGTGCTACTGAGATTGCCACGATCACGATGAAGAAGATAACCGCGTTCGCACTCTGGAATCCGAACTGTCCGCCTGACATACCGTTATTGTAAATCAGGTAGGAGATGGATTCCGTGCTCTGCGCAGGACCTCCCTTTGTCAAAGCCATGATCTGGTCGAACACCATGAGGAAGTTCTTCACACAGAGAACCATATTGATGGTGAAGAACGGAATAATCAGCGGGAATGTCAGATGTTTGAATTTCTTCCATCCCGTTGCTCCGTCCAGGGATCCTGCCTCGTACACATCCTCCGGCACGGTCTGAAGTCCGGAAATATAAATGATGGTGTTCATGGCGATGGACTGCCATGCACAGACAATCACAACCGCGATCCATGCGGTCTTTTCATTGGACAGCATACTGCCGCTCAATGCTTCGCTTCCGATCATCTTTCCAAATTCCGGAAGAATATATGTAAAGAAATAGTTGAAAATGTAGCCGACTACCAGTGCTCCCAGTACGTTTGGAAGGAAGTAGGCAGCTCTGAAAAAGCTTTTCCCCCGGATTTTACTGTTCAGTCCCAGGGCCAGAATCAGGCTGATCACATTTGTGATGATAGTTGCGCAGACTGCAAGCCGGACGGTAAACCAGTAAGATCTTCCCACACGGGAATCGGTAAACAGATCCATGTAGTTTCGAAGTCCTACCATATCATAGTCTCCAAATCCTTTAAAGTTTGTAAAACTGTAGTACACACCTCTGATCAGCGGAACCGTGTTAAAGCAGATAAACAATGCCAGAATCGGTATCGTGATCAACAGAAAGGTACGGTTTCTATCGTTCATTTTTCTCATCTTTTTGCTCTCCTTTCCCCTATCTAGTCATTCCCGTTTTCTTCCTCATACTCCTGTACTTCCCGGATGATATCCCGGTTGTATCTTGTCCAGTCGCTGTCGAACTTCTTCAGGAACGCATCCACATCTTTATTGATCAGGAAAGTCTGGATCTGTGCATCCACTGCCATCTCGGAAGGATAATAGTGATCCTGATAGTCTGTCATATTTCCGGATTCAATGTATTCAGTCATACCGTCCAGCTGGGAAGCAAGTTCAAAGTCTCCCTCCTTGCAAGGAATGGCATTCTGGTCGTCGATATACGCCTGAATATTTTCATCTTCATAGAGGAATTCCAGCACTTCATAGGCCGCTTCCTTGTTTTCACAGGCCTCGGTCACCGCAAACATCAAATCGACACCGGAGTTTAACGTGTTGCCCTCTTTTGTATCGCTTGCCGGAGTCACGAAGGAATCGATATTCATGTCCGGATTCACCTGCTGGATCTGCGGTACTGCATAGCTTCCGATCGGGTACATCGCGGATTCTCCGTTTGCGAACGCCGTACATGCGTCATTGTATCCATACGCAAACGGATCTTCCGGTCCATACTCCAGAAGTTCCAGATATTTCTCTGCCACTTCTCTGTATTCGTCAGTGAAGTTCGCCTCGCCTCTGTTGACCTGCTTACACAGATCTGCCGGTGCCAGCGCAACTGCCATGGAATTCCACGGTGCCAGACAGGTCCATGTGTCTTTAAATCCAAAATAAAACGGAAGAATGCCTTCAGACTGAATATCATTGCAGAGTGTCATCAGTTCATTCCATGTTGTCGGAATCTCCCATCCATGTTCCTCAAACATATCCCGGTTGTAAAGGATTCCTGCCGCATTTGCCACATACGGAATACCGTAGGTGCCGTCGGTCGGAACAATCTCAAGCGCCTCCAGAATATCCTTGTAGGACTGTTTGATATTGCTCATGACATCACTGTCGGAAACATCCGCAAGAATACCCGCATCCACATAATAGGAATAATTGATATCCCCTCCGATACCGATAATATCCGGATAGTCCTCCCGGATAAACCGTGTCCTCATGATAGTCGAAGCATCGTTCGGTGAATCAATGGTCAGATGAATGTCATCATGTGTGGCATTGAATTCTTCTTCCACCTGATCAAAGTAGGTTGCCGCTTCCGGTTTGTACTGCAGGATCTCGATTTCTGTTTTCCCACTGTTTTCATTTCCATCTCCGCACGCAGTGAGAAACATGGACGCTGTCATACATCCTGCCAGGGCAGCACCAATCACTTTTTTCCCCTTTCTCATAATTTTGTCTCCTTTCTTGTCTGTTCTCTATGGTAGAATTATTATAACATAGCAATATGCTTGCAAAAATACCAGTATTATCCTGCTTTTATACCCATATGCTTGAATTATGAAAATTATTTGAAGTGATCTAGCATTTTGGTATATAATACAAAAAAAGGAGGAAGCGCACCGATGGACAACTACCTGTTTTCCGTATTTCCAAACGAAAATTTCATTGACCTTGCACTCTATCAATATGGCTGGGAGCAGTGTGCTCCCGCCCATACATTTGGTCCGGTTGCCAAAGATCATTATCTCTTTCACTATGTCATTTCCGGCACCGGAGTGCTGTCCGCTCAGAATAAAAATGGGAAATCTCATGAATACCATATCAAAAGCGGGGAAGGCTTCATGCTGTTTCCACAGCAGGTCTGCTCCTACTGGGCTGATGTCAATCTTCCGTGGGAATATGTCTGGATCGAATTCGACGGTCTGAGAGTCAAAGAATCCCTGCAGCTGGCAGGTCTTTCTCCTGACCAGCCGGTTTACCACTCCCATTCCAAGGAGCTTCGGATGAATATGATGGAAGAAATGCTCTACATCGTCCACCATTCCAAGGCGTCGCCTCTGCACCTGCTTGGCCACGGGTTTCTCTTTCTGGACTATCTGACCCGCTCCATGGCGCCTTTCCAGGTGGGGAAAAGCGGAAAAATCCAGGATTTTTATATCCGGGAAGCCCTTTCATTTATCGAACAGAACTTTCAAAATGATATTTCTGTGGAGGATATCGCCGCACAGTGCGGGCTCAACCGCAGCTACTTCGGAGCAGTCTTCCGTCAGGCACTCCGTCAGACTCCACAGGAATTCCTCATTCAATACCGCATGGTCAAGGCTACAGAGCTTCTGAAACTGACCCAGCTCTCGATTCAGGACATTGCGAACGCAGTCGGCTACTCGAATCCACTGCATTTTTCCAGAGCCTTCAAAAAAGTGTACGGTCTTTCACCCCGCATCTGGAGAAACGAAAACCAGATTCATACAAATGAAACAAAACCTTCCCGGAAACCGGGCCCATAAAAAATGAGCTGTGAAACTTTCGCTTCACAGCTCGTTTTTTATTACTTCTTAAAATTATGCTACAATCAGTCCTTCTTTTTCCATGACGTCTACGACTTCTTTCACGTATTTTGCGCAGAGTTCATCGGTGGATGCCTCGACCATGACACGGATCACCGGTTCAGTACCGCTTTCTCTTACGAGAATTCTGCCGTCATCTCCAAGAACTTCCGCCACATGTTCGATGGCTTTTACGACTTCCGGATTTTCTCTGGCTGTCTTTTTATCCGCCACACGCACGTTCTGAAGAAGCTGCGGATAAATCTTGACTTCCTCCGCAAGTTTTCCGAGTGTCATCTTCTTTTCGAGGATAACTTCCATCAGCATGAGAGATGTAAGGATTCCGTCTCCGGTCTTTGCGTATTTGCTGAAGATGATGTGTCCCGACTGTTCTCCTCCCAGAACATAGTTGTTGTTCATCATATTTTCAAAGACATACTTGTCTCCGACCGCGGTCTTTTCGTATTTCATTCCGATCTTGTCGCATGCTTTATAAAGTCCGAGGTTGGACATGATAGTTGTCACAATCGTATTGCCATTTAAGCGTCCCTGTTCCATCAGATATTTGCCGCAGATATAGAGAATCAGGTCTCCATCGATCAGATTTCCGTTTTCATCCACCGCAAGGCAGCGGTCTGCATCTCCGTCAAAGGCAAATCCCACATCCAGATGTTTCTCTCTGACGTGTGCCTGGAGTCCTTCGATATGGGTGGAACCGCATGCGGTATTAATGTTTGTTCCATCCGGATTGTTATTGATCACATAGGTCTTTGCACCAAGAGCATCGAAGACACTCTTCGCAATAGCAAAGGCACTTCCGTTTGCACAGTCCAGTCCGATCTTCATATCTTTAAAGGATCTTGTCGCTACGGAAATCAGGTGTCCGATGTAACGGTTACGTCCTGCCGCATAATCAATGGTTCGCCCGATATCATCCCGTGTAGCAAGCGGAAGCTCCGGAATCTCTCCGTCAATGTAGGCTTCGATCTTGTTCTCCACCTCTGCCTCCATCTTGTATCCTTTTCCGTTGATAATCTTGATTCCGTTATCATAAAATGGATTGTGGCTTGCGGAGATCATGATACCACAGTCAAAATCTTCAGTACTTGTCACGTAAGAAACACTTGGCGTCGTCGTTACATGAAGCAGGTAGGCGTCCGCTCCGGAAGCTGTCAGTCCTGCGGCAAGCGCGTACTCAAACATGTAACTGCTTCTTCTCGTATCTTTTCCGATCACGATGCGGGCCTTGTGTTCCTGCCCGTAGTACCATCCAAGATATCTTCCCACCTTGAACGCATGCTCTACTGTAAGGCCTACATTTGCTTCTCCCCTGAATCCATCTGTTCCAAAATATTTACCCATATTCGATACTCCTTTATTAAATTTGCTTTATCTGCCGATTTTTTTGCACAATTGTGCCGCCTTTTTTATTATATCCGGCTCTGCATGGTTTTGCAACTATTTTATGATATCCACACCGAAACTTATTACTTCTATGAAAATGCATGTTCTATTTGTCATTCATCGCAGTTAATCCACTCTAACTTTTTTTATTTTTTTCAAAAAAACTGTTGACAACTTCCCTTTGAGATGTTATCCTGACATCAGTTAGTTAATGCTAACCAAAACAAACGGGTAGTTATACCTAATCCGTTTCTTTTTTTCTTCCTTAGTTAGCTTTTACTAACTCCCGCTGAAAGGAGGTATCTGGATTGTTTGATAAAAAATTAGTCGAACATTGTTCCGCTGTCCTGGCTGGTTTAAAGACAGCGAACCTGTTTTCCTATACGGTTTGTCCGGATGACGACATCCAGCAGATGGTCATTGACTGGAACCGGACATTAAATCCAAAGGGAATTACTCTTTTCATTCTCAAAAAAACGAATCAAAACGCGCTTATTTATGTCTGCCGCACCGGCAGACTCCAGGCTGACTTGAAGCGGGAGTGTGTAAAAAGCTTTTTAAAAGACTATGGTTATAAAGAGTTTACTGCCGAGGCGGCAATCCATACATTAAAACAAAGACTTCAGGATTCGGATGGTTTTCCGCACGAGATCGGTCTTTTCCTCGGATATCCTTTCTGCGATGTGAAAGGATTTATCGAAAACAAAGGGAAAAACTGCCGCGCCTGCGGTTTCTGGAAAGTATATGACAATGAAAAAGAAACACTCAGACTTTTCCAGAAATTCATCAAATGCCGGGAAGTCTACACAAGATTATTTCATTACAGACAACGTTCTATCTGGCAGCTTACTGTTGCTGCCTGTGAATAGAAAACATTCATGCAAAAAGTATTATGTAACTGATTTCTAACAGGAGGTAAACACACATGAGTCATATTGCTGTAGTATACTGGAGCGGTACCGGACATACCGAAGCCATGGCGCAGAAAGTCGCTGAGGGCATCATTTCTGCCGGCGGAGAAGCCACGGTACTGACTGCCTCTGAATTTAACGTTTCCATGATGGATTCCTACGACGCTGTCGCTTTTGGATGTCCGTCCATGGGTGCCGAGCAGCTTGAGGAATCGGAATTTGAACCGATGTTCCAGGAGTGTACATCCAAACTGAACGGCAAAAAAATCGCCCTCTTCGGCTCCTACGGATGGGGAGACGGTGAATGGATGCGTACTTGGGAAGAGGACTGTAAAGGCTATGGAGCCATTCTCTCTTCTGATCCCGTGATCTGTAATGAAGATCCGGATGCAGACGCCCAAAACGCCTGCATAGAACTTGGAAAAACTCTTGTATAAGATTTTATATAAAAGTTTTTTAATTAATGTGTATCTCTCAAAATGTTTCCTAAACAGAACGAAGGAACCGGCAGACAACCGGTTCCTTTTTCTGTGCGCTTTGCATCAGTTCACTTTGTGTTATTTAAGCTTCTTTCTCTTTCAACCATGCTGAGGCATACTCCGCAATCTGACGAATACACCCGTCTTCCATCGGGGAAGTCAGCCCCGCTCCTTCCACCAGCCCGAGGAAGGTATCTGTGCCGCCCCGCTTTACAAAGTGTTTGTATTTCTCCCACGCCTTCTTCCAGTCTTTCTCGAGTTCCAGCCAGAACTGAAGTGCCACTGTCTGTGCGAGACAGTAGTCAATATAATAAAATGGGGTGGCGAAGATATGGTTCTGTCTCTGCCATCCTGCTCCTCTTTCATAGAATGGGATGCCTTCCAGGTGCAGATAAGGACGGTACATCTTCTCAAGCTTCAGCCATGCTTCATTTCTCTCCTGCGGAGTCATTTCCGGGTGCTCATATACAACCTGCTGGAAATGATCGACCAAACAGCCATATGGGATAAAATTCAGTGTTCCTTCAAGATGGGACACTTCATACTTCTTCGTCTGGTGTTTGAAAAACAGCCCATACCACGGCGTCGCGAAAAACTCCATAGACATGGAATGAGTCTCTGCCGCTTCCATAGACGGGAGATGTGTAGCAATCAGGTCGATATTCTTCTCCGCCATATACGCCGCGAATGCATGTCCTGCTTCATGGGTTAATACGTCCACATCTCCTGCCGTTCCGTTGAAATTGGAGAATATAAACGGACATCCGTAGCCTGGGATATCGCAACAGTATCCTCCTGTCGCCTTTCCCGGCTTTGCCACCACATCAAAGAGCTCCCGGTCAAACATCATCTTAATGAAATCCGCTGTCTCCGGAGACATTTCCGTATACATCTTTCGTCCGGCTTCCATGATTTCTTCGTATGATCCCTGCGGTACCGCATTCCCGTCCGGATACCGGAAGGAATCATCATAGATATGCAGTTTCTCCACACCAATACACTCTGCCTGGTGCTTCTTAATTTCACATACGACCGGCACCAGATCTCTTACCACCTGTTCCCGGAATCCGGCGATTGCTTCCGGTGCGTAACAGTTTCTCTGGCGGCGCACATAGCCAAGCTCCACAAAGCTCTTCATACCAAGGCGGTGTGCCTGCTCGGTACGGTTTTTGACAAGCTTATCGAAGATCTCGTCAAGTTCTCCCTGATTGTCATCGAAAAATTTGCCGGACGCCTCATAGGCCGCTCTTCTTACTTCCTGGTTCGTACTCTGCATATATGGTCCGAGCTGGGAAAGATTGTACGTCTTTCCCTGAAATTCGATCTGCGCCCCGGCAAGCAGAGTCTGATACTGGGTCTGTAACCGGCTCTCTTCCTGGAGAAGTTCTGTGATCTCCGGGGAAAACCCTTTCATGGCAAGCTCCAGATTGAGAAAGAGTACCTTGCCAAATTTCTCCTCCAGTTCCCTGCGGAACCTCGACTGCAAAAGCACTTCATTGTATTTCTGGAACTCCTCTTCCAGCATCGGGGAGATCCGGTCATTGTACTCCCGTTCTTTTGCATAGAATTCGTTTTTTGTGTTGATCGTATAGCGGATGTAGACAAGGGAGTCCGCTGTGGAAATCTCCTTTTCCACCTCGTTCATCTTATATACCGCCTGAATCTGCTCCTCCAGTGAAGACGCGTGTTTTAGCTCCTCGGTGATCTCCCGGATCCGGTTTCTCACCTCGTCCACATCCGTCCTTTTGTACACAAACTCACTAAACTTCATATTCCTCTCCTTCCTTACCTGAAAAAGAAGAGTACAACGCACAGTACCACACCGGCGACGATGGCAAGTACTGGCCACAGCGCCCAGAACGCACCGAGAACCATCGCCAGATAGTCATTTCTCTCAAGCGGGACTTCCTGGATCTCTTCTTTGAAGCGTCTGAGCTTTTCCTCCTGTTCCCTGCGCCTTTTCGCTCTTTTGCTGTTCTTACCAAATCCAAACATTGTACTCGTTTCCTTTCCTGCTGATTATACTTCTTCCTGCTTTTTCTCCAGTGGGAAATGACATGCCACATAATGTCCTTCCTCAAGCTCTCTTAATTCCGGCGTCACATGTTTGCAGATTTCCTGACAGTATTTGCATCTCGTATGGAATTTACATCCTTCCGGCGGGTGTACCGGGCTTGGAATATCTCCTTCCAGCGGCACGATTTCCTTCTTGTGATCCGGGTCTGTGGTCGGGATTGCGGAGAGCAGCGCTTCTGTGTACGGATGCATCGGATGATCGAACATTCCTTTGGACGTCGCAAGCTCCACAATATTTCCAAGATACATGACACCGATCCGGTCACTAATATATTTTACCACACTCAGACCGTGAGAGATAAACAGATATGCCAGATTTTCCTTTCCCCCCAGATCTTTTAAAAGGTTGACAATCTGTGATTGGATGGAAACGTCCAGGGCGGATACAGCCTCGTCGCACACAACGAACTTCGGTTTCAGCGCCAGTGACCGGGCGATCCCGATACGCTGTCTTTGACCACCTGAGAACTGATGCGGATAACGGTGGATCATATACGGCGCAAGACCACATTCTTCCATGATCTTCATGACATAATCCTGCATCTTGTCGTCATTCTTCTCAAAGAATCCATGAGCCAGCAGTCCTTCCCCAATGATCTGTCCGACCGTCATACGTGGATTCAGCGAGGAATACGGATCCTGGAAAATCATCTGCATGTCTTTTCTGAGGACGCGCATCTCGTTGGCTTTGAGTCTTGCCAGATCCACGCCGTCATCACGGTATTCTTCATACTTCTGGAACGCATCATCCTTGCTGTATGCTTTTCTGAGCGTATCCATTTTTTCCATGGCGTCCCTTAGTTGTCTCTCCTTTTCCCCAATCTCTTTCTCCCTGCCCTTTTTCTCGTGATCCTCTTTTAATTCCCGGAGCTCTTTTGCAATTTTGAATTGATTCAGGATCATGTGCTCCGCTTCCTGAGTAGACTCAATCGCGTAGAATCCACCGATGATCTGTACCAAATCCAGGAATTCCCGGTTACACTCTTTGCGTACTTTCTCGCAGGTTTCCTGCTTCTTGAACTTCTCTGCTCCATCCGCCATCTTCTCGTATTCTGCTCTCATCTCCCTGGTCTTCTGCTCCAGTTCCCGGATCTTTTTCTTTCTGGAGACAATATTTTTCACCGTGTGTTCCACATAGTCCGGGGCCATCTCCCAAAGAGTCCGGCCATAATACATCGTTTTTCCTTCCGTCTGTGGATAAAGCTGAAGCAGTGTCCTTCCAAATGTCGATTTTCCGCATCCGGATTCTCCTACCAGGCCCACCGTCTCCCCCTCATAGATATCAAGGGTAATACCGTCGTTAGCCCGCACATAGAGCTGTTCTTTCTGGAACAGTTTCGTTTTCTTAATCGGAAACCACTGTTTCAGATCGGTAATTTTAAGCAGTACTTTTTTGCTTTGATTATTTTGTTGCATGGCGCCCCTCCTTCTCCGGATAAAAGCATCTTACAGAATGATTTCCCTCTACCTCTTCCAGCTTTGGCTCTTCTTCCATACATTTTGCCGTCGCATATTTGCAGCGCGGCGCAAACTTGCATCCCTTCGGAAGATCCAAAGGATGGGGAACGGAACCTGGAATCGCATCCAGCCTTGTTCCCACCGGCGTATCCAAACGCGGAATGGATGTCATCAGTCCTTCCGTGTACGGATGGGAGTACTCATTATCCCTTGCAAAGATCGTATGGGCGTCGCACATCTCCACAACCTGTCCGCAGTACATGACCGCCACACTGTCTGCCATCTCGTTGATAACTCCCAGATCATGGGTGATAAAAAGGATGGATGTTCCTTTTTCCCGTTTCAGCTCATTCATCAAATGCAGGATCTGTGCCTGGATCGTTACATCCAGCGCCGTCGTCGGCTCATCCGCAATCAAAAGGCTTGGCTCACAGGCAAGCGCCATGGCGATCATAACCCTCTGCCTCATTCCTCCGGAAAGCTGGTGAGGATACTGCTTCATAATGGACTTTGCATTCGGAATCTTCACCGCGTTCAGCATCTCCAGTGATTTCTTACTTGCCTCTTCCTTGGAGATCTTCTGATGAGTCAGGTATACTTCGTTAAGCTGCTTTTCAATGGTGTACACCGGGTTTAAGCTCGTCATCGGCTCCTGAAAGATGACGGAGATTTCATTTCCACGAATCTGGTACATATCATTCTGGGAACACTCTACCAGATTTCTTCCTTTGAATTTGATTTCACCGCTGTCAATATAGCCGTTGCCATCCAGAAGCTTTAAGATACTCATAGCTGACACGCTCTTCCCACTTCCGGATTCTCCGACAATTCCGAGTGTCTTTCCGGCTTCCACTCGGTAGGAAACGCCGTTTACCGCCTTTACAGTTCCTTTTTTCGTTTTAAAATATGTATGTAGATCGTCTATTTCTAATAAGTAATCCATGACACACCCTACCTTTCACTGGATTTTGGATCGACTGCTTTACGCAGGCCGTCACCAAAAAGGTTGATACTGATGGTACACAGAGCAAGTGCAATGGACGGGAATATCCATCTCCACCAGAACTGGGAGATGACTTCCGAGGATCGGCAGTCATTCAGCATATTTCCCCAGGACGGAATCGGTTCGCTGACGCCAAATCCCAGGAAAGAAAGTCCGGACTCTGTGAGCATACAGGTTGCAAAAGAAAGGGTCGCGTTTACAATGATAATTGTCATAACATTCGGCACAATATGACGGAAAATAATATTCCGCGCACGTACGCCGAGCGCTTTCGCCGCAGTGACGAATTCCTTCTGGCGTTCCGCAAGTACCTGGGCACGTACCATGTAAGCCACACCAGGCCAGCTTAAAATACCGAGGATCACCATAATCATAATAATTCGCCCGACCTCCGAGACCTTGTTCCCTATGAGAGCCGATAAAATCAGTGCCAGAGGAATGAACGGCAGAGATCCTACAACTTCTGCCACACGCATAAGAAGAATATCTACCTTGCCTGCATAATATCCGGCTATACCTCCGACAATGATACCAATAATTAGGGAAATGATAACGGAAACAAAGCCGACAGTCATCGTCATCTGTCCTCCCTTGAGCATACGAAGAGCAACGCTTCTTCCCATGTTATCTGTACCAAAGAGGTACCCTTTCAGTCCCCACGTTGTCACATTTCCGTCTTCGTCAATGGCATAGTTCTGATAGTATCTGCTGGATACCCTCTGGATATTTTTCACTCCGGAAGGAACCTTGCACTGCTTATTATTGTTTCCGCCCCAGGATGCCACTGTTCCGTCGTCCAGAAGAGCCGTCACATGATTTCTTCCTGCGGAAATACTCACTACGTGGCCGTCCACACCTTCCGGAATCTTCTGGATATTGTAATCATTGCCGCCCCAGGATGCCAATGTACCATCATCCAGAAGAGCAAACACAGTCTTATCTGTCATAGCAAAATCCTGTATTCTTCCCTGAATTTCGTCTGGTACCGCGTCAAACGCTGTCTCTCTCTTTGCAAGAGGGATCAGTCTTCCATCTTCTGTCAATGCAAGTCCGGTAGAGATGTTTGTTCGTACCAGTTTGACATTCTCATCTTTTGCCTTGGACGCCACGATATCTACCGCATTTTCATTTCCCCAGGTCACAAGGCTTCCATCCTCCAGTACGACGATGGACACCTGATATCCTGCCGCGATGGATTTCACTTTCTTACCCTGGACTTCCGAAGGAATCCGGTTCAGGTTCATCCGGTTGTAACCCCATGTAAAGAGTTCCCCTTCTTCGTTCATGGCCAGTACATGGTCCTGTCCGACCGCAATATCTACTACTTTTCCCATGTCAGCAGGAATTTGTTTCAACCGGTCTGTAAGAGTTCCCCACTCGTACACAACCCCATCGTTGTCAATCCCAATGCCGAATGTCGGACCCGCTTCAATCTCCTTTGCGTTATTTTTCAGTTCCTTCGGAACACTCAGGAAAGAAAATCCCGGTGCGATATTCTTCTGCGTCGGATCCTGGAAGTTCAGGTCCTGCTTCATCCAGATTGGCAGAATAAAGCACATCAGAAAGATTACAATGAAGATAATGGCGGATCCCATGGCAACTTTATTTTCACAAAGATGCTGGATAATTGTCCGGAAAGGACTTTGCATCTGTTCTTCTTCAAGAATAGACTTTGGTTTTGTGTCTTTTTTGCCTTTTCTTAACATGTTTTTCCTCCATTACTCTAATTTGATTCTCGGATCTACGAGGCAGTAACACAAATCGGTAATCAGATTTGCCGCCAGCGCCAGAAGAATATAGAACATCTGCATAGCCAGCGCAACCGTGTAATCCTGTTGGTTCAAAGAATCAATCAAAAGCTTTCCTACTCCTTTCCAGGAGAACAGTGTTTCAATAATAATGGAACCGCCGAAAATCGCCACGATGGATCCAACCACATATCCGGTGATCGGGATCAGCGCATTCCGAAAGGCATGTTTGTAGATCACCGTCTTCTCTCTAAGTCCCTTAGCTCTTGCCGTACGCACATAGTCCATAGAGAGCGCATCCAGAAGAGCACCCCGCACATATCTTGTCAGACCTCCAAGTCCCGCAAAGACCATAACGATCACCGGCAGGCACAGATGATAAAGATAATCGATGACCGCCCTCAGTCCTGTGTACCCGGCTCCGGTCGTCACCATACCACTGATCGGAAAGATCGGGAGAGTAATGGCGAAAAGGAAGATGAATATCAGGGCCGTGATAAAGGACGGGATACTGATTCCGATAATCGTTGTCACCTGAACAGTTGTGTCAAACGGTGAGTTCTGCTTCACGGCCGCCTTAATTCCAAGCGGAATCGTGATGAGGAAAAGGATCACATAATATACCAGGTTCAGGCAGACGGTATTACGCATTGGCGGCCCTACCAAATCCAGTACCGGAATCCGGTACACCGAGGAGTAGCCAAAGTCGCCTCTGAGCATGTTGCCAAACCAGCTAAAATACTGGATCACCAGAGGCTTATCAAGTCCCAGACGGGCTCTCGCCTCCTGGTAGAGCATCTCATATTTCTCAGGTGATACACTCATTTTCTGTCCTTCTACCATCATACGTGCCGGATCACCCGGAACCATCTTAAACAGGCAGAACAGTAAGACGGACAAAATCAGGAAGACAATCACCATGTAGGCAAGTCTTTTTAAAATGTATTTTACCATACCTAATTAACCCCACTTTTTCTACAAAAAGGAGACAGAAGAAGCCTGTCTCCTTTTTGCTTGTATTACATTCCGATACTTACTCTTCGATATATGCATCCAGAATGAAGAACCACCAGTTGTCGTAGGAACGTGGAACGAAATTCTTTAACTTCGGATTGTAAAACCAGTACTGGGTACCCGTGGAAAGAACCACCCCCGGCATCTTCTTGTTGATTTCTTTTTCAAATTCTACAAAAAGCTCACGGTATTTTTCTGTGTCGCCCGGTTCTACTTTCTGCATGGAAGCTGTGATGCTCTTCAGTTCCGGATCGCTGATACGGTAGTAGTTCCAAAGTCCCATTCTCTCCGGTGCGTCGTCGAAGAAATACCACCAGGAGCTGAACTCCGGCAAAACAACGCCGCAGGAAAATACGTTGTATGTGGCGTCAACGCCTTCTCTGTTCAGATGATTGACCATCTGTGCGAAGTCCATCTTTGTTCCCTCAAATTTCATACCGATCTTCTCAGCTTCCGGCGGAATGATCGTGTTGCAAAGATCTGTAAGGTCATCTTCAGAATAAGCCCATTTCAGTTCCAGAGGCATCAGTTTCCCGTCCACTTCTTTGTAACGTACTTTATCAGTACCTTCTTTAAATTCTTCACCCTTTTCATTGAGTGTCCAGCCGCCATCAATGAGTTCCTGTTTTGCCTTATCGATGTCGTATGTATAATGTGTCAGTTCCCCTTCCAGCTCGTCCTTTGTTTCCTGGTAGTCTTCCATCGCTTCTGTAGCAAGGCAGTCTACAACGCTTGCGTATCCGCCGGAAATCTGCTTGTTCACTTCATCACGGTCAATAATGTAAGCAAAAGCACGGCGTACTTCCGGGAACTGGCTTGCTCCGAAATCACATGCGAAACGGAACTCGCTTACACTGTCCTGCGGTACAATACCGTAGTTAGCTTTGATCTCTCCGTCTTCTACTTTTGTCAAAGTGGAGTCGATGGTCTCACCCTTGGAAGAATAGAAGTAATCTACCGTTCCTTTTTCAAACTCATCTCTCCATGTTTCGGTAGCGATCGGTTTCGAAATGATCGTCTCAACATGAGGTTTGGTTCCATCATATCTACCCAGATACTCTTTGTTGATCTCAAGTTCCACCGTCTCGGATCCGATATCCACATTCTTTAACTGATAAGGTCCGCAGACAACCGGTCTCTTATAACGGAATCCTGTGTTCGGATCCAGAAGCGTCTCTCTTAAGACTTCTGCTGTATACTGATCATTAAAGTAGCATCCGTTTCCATCGTCCAGGACATCTGTTCCAGGAGCAATAGCTGCCATCGGTTCCGGTGAAAATCCGATGTCGCCAAGTACATAGTAGTTTGGCAGGTTTTCAGCATCAACTGTAATAGAGAACTTGTAGTCTCCAAGCAGTCTTAGGCCGGTGAACTCTTTCTTCTCGCCATTACGGAACTCATTGTATCCGACCAATACACTTCCTGTCGTCGCATCGCCTTCACACTCCGCAAATTCCTGGGAAGAACGGTACATGATGCCAAAAAGATAATCCTTTGCCGTAATACCGGATCCGTCGTTCCATTTCAGGTTATCATTAATCTCCACAGTAAATGTTGTGGACCCGTCCTCATTTTCCGTTTCTTCATGGGACTTGACTACAACCGGATCCCAGTCAATGGTTCTGTCTCTGGTCGTATCCGTCAGATAGTAACCATTCATCAACCTGATAAATCCGGTGTTAGTAGCGTTTGCAGACCATCCATCCATCATATCCGGTGAGAGGGTACCCGGTGTGATCTGAACGACAAACTTTCCTCCAACCGGCGCGTCTTCCGGAGGCGCCTGGGGCTTTGCTGTCTGCTCTACGCCGACTTCGGTATCAGCGCTGCTTTTTCCGCTGTCTTTGGAAGCGTCATTGCTGCTGACCCCACCGCCGCTGCAAGCCGCAAGCGATACGGTCATAATCCCTGCAAGCAGACAGGAAATTACTTTCTTTCTCATAGTTCGTTTCTCCTTTCTCCTGTTCCGAAACAAAAAGAGCGAAAAGTTCTCCCACTCCGTCTCACCCTCCGCATAACAGACGGCACAAAAAAAGTCAGTCTGATCTTCCTTATGATATGACCTGATTGATGATAAACGACCCTACATGACTATGGTTTTCTCTCTTTCTATTTCTATGTCTTTTCTAACGCTTCTATTTTACTCCCCCCGTAATATTTTGTCAAGTTTTATTATAAAAAACTTGTATTTTTTATATTTTTTGTATGTTTTGACTTATTCTTTATGAAATTTTTGACAGTATTTACAGTGTTGGCCAGAAAATCCCAAATCCAGGTATGACAAAAAGAGTCTGATAGCGTGACTTTCACCGAACGCTGCCGCTTCTTTTCATATCTATCGTATTGGTTTTATTGTATAATAGAAAGAGACTTGACCCAGTCAGGGACCTAAGGAGGTTTAGAAATGCAAATTGAAATACCAGGTTATCAGACCCTTACCATCAACCATCTGCTTTTGGACTATAATGGCACCATTGCTGAAGACGGCAGGATCCGAGATCGTGTAAGGGAACTTCTTATCCAACTCTCTGAATCCTTGACCATCCACGTCCTGACCGCCGACACCCATGGAACCGCTGCCGCAGAATGCCAGAGCATCCCCCTTCTTCTGGACACCTTCCCAACGTCTGATGCTGCTTCCTATAAACTTCAGAAACTCCAAGAAACCGGAGCGTCCTGCTGTGCCTGTATCGGGAACGGACGCAATGACCTTTTCATGCTGAAAGAAGCCGCCCTTTCCATCGCGGTCATAGACCGGGAGGGTATGTATCCGCCCCTCCTGCCTTACTGCGATCTGTGTGTGCACTCCTCCGAGGAAGCGCTGGAGCTCTTTCTTCATCCGAAACGGATCATCGCAGGACTACGTGGATAAGACAACCTCGGGGATAGGACCAAAAGTCCTATCCCCGTTTTCTTTTCTGTATTTAGCTGATTCTTAGTGGTGGAACAGACGGAGTCCGGTAAAGGACATTACCATTCCATATTTATTGCATGTCTCAATGACATTATCATCTCTTACAGATCCACCCGGCTGCGCAATATATTTCACACCGCTCTTGTGGGCACGTTCGATATTGTCTCCAAACGGGAAGAATGCGTCGGATCCAAGGGTTACATCGGTCATCTGATCCAGCCATGCTCTCTTTTCCTCAGCTGTGAAGACTTCCGGTTTTACCTTGAATGTCTTTTCCCATACGCCGTCCGCGAGGACATCCATGTATTCATCCCCGATATAAAGGTCGATGGCATTGTCTCTGTCCGCACGTCCGATGCCGTCCACAAACTGAAGTCCGAGTACCTTCGGAGACTGACGTAAGAACCAGTTGTCTGCCTTGTTTCCTGCAAGTCTTGTACAGTGGATACGTGACTGCTGTCCTGCACCGATTCCGATGGCCTGTCCGTCTTTGACATAGCATACGGAATTGGACTGTGTATATTTCAATGTAATCATGGAGATTGCCATATCGATCTTCGCCTGATCAGTCAGCTCTTTATTTTCTGTTACCACATTGGAGAAAAAGTCGTCATCAATCTTTAACTCATTGCGTCCCTGCTCAAAAGTAATACCGAACACATCCTTGTGCTCGATCGGAGCCGGCACATATTCCGGATCAATCTCGATGATGTTGTAGTTTCCTTTCTTTTTCTGCTTCAGGATCTCAAGCGCTTCCGGTTCATATCCAGGAGCAATGATTCCATCGGATACTTCTCTTTTGATAATCTTTGCAGTAGCTACGTCACACACATCGGAAAGAGAGATGAAATCACCGAAAGAAGACATTCTGTCCGCTCCTCTTGCTCTTGCGTATGCACATGCAAGCGGGGAAAGCTCTCCTAAATCATCCACCCAGTAAATCTTCTTTAATGTATCGGAAAGCGGAAGTCCTACCGCTGCTCCTGCCGGTGATACGTGCTTAAAAGAAGTTGCCGCCGGAAGTCCGGTCGCCTCTTTTAACTCCTTTACCAGCTGCCATCCGTTGAACGCATCCAGAAAGTTGATATATCCCGGTCTGCCACTCAGTACTTTGATCGGGAGCTCTTTTTCGTCTTTCATGAAGATTTTAGCCGGTTTCTGATTCGGGTTACATCCGTATTTTAATTCTAATTCTTTCATTCTCGATCCGCTCCTATTTGTTCTTATTTACGATCTTTGTCTCATAGTTTCCTGTTTCAACATCAATATAACGTACAAAAAGAGATACTTTGTTCTCCTCGTTGAGGCTCTCCCAGAGAAGATTTGTGAAACTTTCGATGTCATCCGGAACAGCAATCCGTTTCGGCTCTCCCTCAAAACTCGGAAGCGGATTTCCGTCACATTTATATGTATGGATAAAGTGTCCCTCTCCGGCTGCCGGGTTATTGTATGCAAACGTAAATCTCTGGCAGCTCTCCGGTCTTCCGTTATCGCTCTTTAAGATTGACATCGCATAATTGTAGTTTCCGTTTTCAATGTGCATGATTCCGGAAATACGAGGGGTGTAGTTCGGAGCGTCCGGCTCAAACTCTCTGCTTCTTAAAGACTGCTCAAATGTAAGCTGCCTGTCCATTCCCTCATAAATCGTATCGGTCTGATCTCCGTTTGTCACAATAGTCTTATTTCCAAGCACACGCACCGGTGCATAGATAATCAGGCTTGGGTCTGTAAGCTTTGATTCATCAAAAGCCTGGGTGCGGATTCCCTGTCCATCTTCTACAAAGATCCGGTTGCGGCTGTTTTCGCTGCGTCCCATAATAAAATAGGCTGTCACTGCCTTTTTGCCGTCCGGTGTCTTACCAATGATAATTCCACGTCCCGGATAAGAATTTCCCTTCAGTTCCTGTTCGATTGATAACATTTCCATGAATTTTCTCCTTTGCCGTTTGTTTTTCATCGTTCCTATTCATTATAACGCAAACTGCCTTTGTTATTCCAGTGTAATCGCCCATCTTTATGTAAGTATTTCTAATGAACATTATGCGCTTTCTCTTATCAACAGCTGTTTTTCACAAAACAAAACACCCTGCCGTCCGTATAGCAGAGTGTTGTTTTCCTCTTTTTCTACAAGAATGCCTTGTAGGTTTCCACATTTTTCTCTTCAAATTTGTAAAGTTTCCGCATGAGGCGAAGAATTTCCGTGTCCGCATCTTCATACTTCCTCAGATCCTGCAAGGCATTGGTCACTCCCATGCTACTTCCCTCAATCAGCATCTGAGCCATGTGGGAGGCGGATTTGTCATTCATCGTCTGAAGGTTGATCATCAGATACGTTTTCAGCCTGTCAAACATGCCGATGGATTTTTCGTTATGTCCCCGCTCTTCCAGAAGCCTTCTGGCCTCTTTGTTGAATTCCCTGTACTTTTCCAGTTGCTTCTCCATACATTCTTTAAACTCCTCATCATCGGAAAGTTCAATCAGCTGGCTCAATGTCTCAATCCCCATCTGGGAATTCTGATACACAAAATTTAAAAGCTCGGTATTTCCACTCATTTGGCGCACTCCTTTTTTTGCTTTCTAGTATCTTCTCTTTCCGTGATTTTATGCAGTTTTTTGAAAAAGTTCCAAAGAATAAAGAGTTCCGCTCGCGGAACTCTCGCGCCGAGCGCGGTCGCTTTAGCGACAAATTTCTGCTTTGCGCGAGTGCGCATCCCGCGGAGCGTTTTGTTTAACAGGGAACGAAGTTTCCTGTTAAACAAAAACGGCGGAATCTCCGGTATCTTCCGGGACTTCCGCCGCCTGCGTTTTAATAGCTTCTGATTTTGTCATCCTCGTCGTCCGTTGTCTTTTGAATGGAACGGATCTCAACCTCGTAGCTGTAGTCGTCGCTTACTTTCACTCTCACGCGGTCTCCTGCATGCTTTTTCAGGATCGCCTTTCCAAGCGGCGATTCGATGCTGATCTTGCCGTCCAGAGAATTGCCGCGGATGGAAGTGACCAGTTTAAAGGTGCTTGTCTCATCATCTTCCGGAAAGTAGACTTCCACCAGATTATTAAGCCCTACTTCATCCGACGCGGACGTATCCTTTACAATCTTCGCCGTCTTCAGCATTCTTTCCAGATAACGGATTCTGCTTTCGTTTCGGTTTTTGTCTTTCTTTGCCGCATGATACTCAAAGTTTTCGCTCAGGTCGCCGTGTGCCCTTGCCTCTTTGACCGCTTCGATCGCCTCTTTGCGGACAACCAGTTTCCGGTACTCGATCTCCTCCTGAATCTTCTTTACATCATGCTCTGTCAGCTGTTCCCGCATTGTCTTTTACGCTTCCTTTACCCGATTTTTTCTGCCCATTCTTTTTCCTTGAATCCCGGAATCACAAAATCCTCTCCTACAAGGAGCGGGCGCTTTACAAGCATCCCGTCTGTTGCCAGAAGTTCATACTGCTCGTCCTCGCTCATCTCCTTCAAACGGTCTTTTAATTCCAGTTCCCGGTATTTCATGCCGCTTGTGTTAAAAAACCGCTTGAGCGGAAGCCCGCTTTTCTGATGCCAGGCTTTCAGCTCCTCTTTGGTCGGATTGTTCTCTACAATATTTCTTCTTTCAAACTCGGCTCCCTGCGCTTCCAGCCATTTACCGGCTCTCTGACAGGTACTGCATTTTGGATATTCAATAAACAGCATGTTGCTTCCTCCTGATTAAATGCGGACCATATCTCTTGTAATCTCTTTGATGGAGGCTGCTCCGCACATTCCCATCGTATCCGCAAGCTCACTTCCGATCTTCTCAATATAAGTACGCACGCCTTCTTCTCCTGCTCCAAAGACTGCTGTCACAAACGGACGGCAGATAAAGACTCCATCTGCACCAAGCGCCAGCGCCTTGAATACATCTGTACCGGAACGGATTCCGCCGTCCACGAAAATCTTCATCTTTCCTTTGACTGCATCCACAATCTCCGGAAGTACCTCTGCTGTAGACGGACACTGATCCAGCACACGTCCTCCATGGTTGGACACAACGATTGCGTCAGCTCCTGCCGCCTCAGCCTTCAGCGCACCGCGCACCGTCATGATACCTTTTACGATAAACGGCACATCACTCATGCTGACAATCTCATGCAGCTCTTCCACGGTCTTGCTTCCTGCCGGAGGTGTCATGTTTTTCAGGAACGGAAGTCCGGCCGCATCGATATCCATGGCAACCGCAAATGCCTTTGCCTGCTTTGCGAGCTCCATCTTTTCTTTCACTGTTTCCAGATTCCACGGCTTGATTGTCGGAATTCCAAGTCCTCCTTCTTTCTGAATCGCCTCACACGCAAACTTCATCACATTTGCATCCACACCGTCTCCGGTCACTGCTGCGATCCCTGCCTTTGCACAGGCAGATACAAGAACATCATTGTAAGTCTGGTCATTGTACTTCTCACCATAATGCAGATTCACTGCTCCTACCGGGCCTGCAAAAAACGGGTACTTAAATGTCTTTCCGAACAGCTCCACTGAGGTATCCGCAGCTCCCCCTGCACAGATCGTATCCATGTTTACACGGATCTCCTGCCATTTATCATAGTTGCGGATAGCTGTATCACCCACGCCCTTGGCTCCCGGACCCGGTATCTGATTTCTGCATGCCTTACCATTGCAGACCGGACATGCTTTGCAGTACTGGCCGATACAGGTACGTGCTTCTTTTAATATCTCTTCATATGTCATATCTCTTTCCTCCGTTTCTTTTTCCACTTTCTTTATTGTAGCAAACTTCACAGGAAGCCGCAAGAGTACACACATAACATCGGGGACGTGTTCCTGTGCATCGGAACACGTCCCCGAAAATAAATGATATTATGATAACTGTTCCAGTACCCAGTCTACATCGTCTGTTGTCTTTAATGTTTCCAGAAGTGCCGGGTCTTCCAGAAGGGTACAGAGTTTTCCGAGAAGATCGAGATGTTCGTCTCCGATTCCGGCGATACCGAACACAAGCTGTGCTTTTTCCGCACCGAAATCGACGCCTTCCGGATACTGCAAAAATACAATTCCTGTTTTCTTTACTGTTCCTTTTGCCTGGGTCGTTCCATGCGGGATGGCAACGCCCATGCCCATGTAGGTAGATACCAGTCTTTCCCGTTCCTGCATTGCTTCTACATAAGATTCGTCCACGTATCCGAGTTTTACGAGAAGTTCTCCGGCTGCCTGAATGGCCTCCTCTTTTGTTACCGGTTTTTGTCCCAGACGGATTCCGTCCGCAACGATCACCTGTTTTTTGATCGGTGTGTCCGGAATAAGAATGTCCGTATTTTCTCCCGCAGGTGCTGCCGGAGCATCACCGGTTGTCAGCTGTACATACAAGGCATCCAGCGCCGGATCCGCAAGGAAATTTCCTATTGTAATCAGCTGTGCCTGCGGCGCTGCTTTTTTCGCGCGGGCAGCAAGTGTTGTCTGTACGACTGCGATATCACAGTCTGCCGGTATTGTATCGACCGATGTATTGGATACCGTAATATCCGGGCGGTCATTTTTGATCCTGTTGCGGAATTTGGTTGCTCCCATCGCGGAAGATCCCATACCTGCATCGCATGCGAAGATGATTTTTTCACTTCTTCGGAACGTTCAATCGTTCCCGGTACTGTTGTTTCCCCTTTTGCAGCCTGCTTCATGCTTGCCATTTCGTTTTGAGCTTCCTCAAGGCTTCTTCCTCCTGCCATTTTGACAATTGGAGAGGCAACCACGAAGGAAATTCCGGCCGCAATCACGACACCGATCAGTACTTTGACAAGATCAGATCCCGGCGATACCATCAGGTAGGCAATGATGGAACCTGGTGACGCCGGTCCGACCAGGCCGCAGTCGGTAATGGTGTACCAAAGAATAGCTGCCATATTTCCAAGAATCGGCGCAACAATCACAACCGGATTCATCAGAATATACGGGAAATAAATCTCATGAATACCTCCCAGAAGGTGAATGATCACTGCACCCGGTGCAGAATCTTTTGTCACCTTGTCTTTGCAGAAGAACATATAAGCAAGCAGAACACCAAGTCCCGGTCCCGGATTGGTCTCCAGCATGTACATGATGGATTTTCCTGCTTCTGCTGCCTGTTCCGTTGCAATCGGTGTAAAAATACCGTGGTTCAGCGCATTATTGAGGAAGAGAACTTTCGCCGGTTCCACAAACACTGACACAAGTGGAAGCACACTGTGTTCCACAAGGAAATTGACGCCTGCTGATAAAATCATCAGAATCGCGCTCATGAATGGTCCGATTGCTACGTATCCAAGCATAGCCAGAACCATACCGATGATGCCGACCGAGAAGTTGTTGATCAGCATCTCGAATCCTGCCGGCATATGTCCGTCCATCGCTTCGTCAAACTTCTTGACACAGAATCCTGCCAGAGGACCCATTACCATGGCCGCCATGAGCATTGTAATTTCCGTATTGCTCATAATCGCACCAATTACTGCAATGGCGCCCGCCACACGTCCGCGGTCCCCGCCGATCATACGTCCTCCGGTTGAGGCGATCAAAATCGGGATAAGGTATGTCAGCATCGGACTGACCATGCTGTTGAATCCTTTATTCGGGATCCATCCGGTGTCGATAAAAAGCGCGGCAAGAAAGCCAAAGGCAATCAATGCACCGATATTCGGCATTACCATTGCCGATAAAAATTTACCAAAACGCTGTATGTTATTTTTCACAAATCCGTCCTCCATTCACTCTCAAATCTTCAATGGAGAATGGGTTCAGCTATATCATTTTCCTGTTTACAGGACCTGTACGCCGTATTTCCGGCATTCCTCCAAAAATTCTTCCGGCAGTTTCCCGTCAGAGACAATAATGTCAATATCGGCAAGTCCGCAAAAACTGAAACTGCATTTAACATCAATTTTGGAAGAATCCATCAGGGCGATCACCTGATCGGACTGTCGGATCGCGGTCTGCTTTAATAACGCCTCATCGCTGATGCCGCAGGAGAAACCTACCGACGGATGAAATCCTGTGACCCCTAAAAACGCCTGGTCAAAATTCACCCGCTCAAGCTCTTTGATGGCGGAAATTCCGAACACGCTCTGGCTGTAGCGGTTCAGCCTCCCTCCCGGAAGCATTACCGTTGGTTTCGTAAGTCCGGCCAGCTTCGTTGCGCAGCTCAGTCCTGTTGTATAAATCAAATAAGAGTCATCCGGAATCTGTTCCGCAAATGCCGTAGCTGTACTTCCCGAATCCAGAAACACTGTTGTGTCTGGTTTCAGCAACGCAAGTGCCTTCCTTGCAATCTCCTTTTTTTCCGAAATGTTGTATACAGATTTACGGTTCAGAAATCCATCTGTTCCTACGATGACCTGCACGGATTTCGCCCCTCCGTGTACACGCAGGATCTTTTTTTCCTCATCCAGTGCTTTCAGATCTGTACGCAGTGTCATCTCCGACACATTTGGAAACTTCTTTTTTATCTGAGCAAAACTGACCGTCTCTTTTTCATTGATCAGCTGAACAATCGCATTTCTGCGCATTTCCATTGAATCCATATATTCCTCCTGTCCATGCCGGGACAACACAGACAGGCTGTCCTGACACAATTATTCCTGAATAAAGTTTTTAAGAAGATACTCCTCCGCTTCCGGACACCACAGTCCATTGTGAGCATCTACAATATCCGCCAGATCAACCAGACGCTGATCCTTTGTTTCCTCTCCTTTTGCACGCAGATCAGAAAGTGCGGTAAGAGGCATGGAAAGATGTGTGTAAATCAACTTCTTTCCTCCAGGGATCTTTGGCAGATTCAGAGTTGTTTCTGCTGCAGAATCCAGTCCTCCGATATGGGTAACCATGACTGCCGGATCAATTCTTCCTTCCGCTGTCAGCTCCAGAGACTCGATCATATCAGCTGTGTTTCCGCCTGTTGTTCCCATTACATGAGTAGAATTATAATGTACATCATAGAAGTTCATAGTTGCACTGAATTCTTTGTCTGTAGGACCTGCGAAGAAATTCAGACAGCCGTCTCTTCCGAGAATCGCGCTGGACTGTGTAACAACCTGTGCAACCGGAGCATAGCAGAGTACATCGTCATATCCTGTGCCTCCTGAAATTTTCAGAAGCTCTGCAACCGGATCTTCCAGTTTTCCAGTATTTACAAAATGAAGCTCAATGCCGTCCTTTTCAGCCTCTTCCGGCGGGAAGAGAGATGCTGCTCTGTCCAGACGCTCCTGATTCAGATCTGTCACGACAATCATGGACGGACGGATGTCTCTGTGAAGTGCGTAGGTCAGTGCACCAAGTCCCATCGGGCCTGCTCCTGCCATAATCGCAAGCTTTCCGCCCTCTTTGATTCCCATCTGGTGTGTATATACGCCCATCTTCGTATGATAAGCAGCATTAAATGCTCCGATACTGCAGGACATCGGCTCTGCCAGAGATGCTTCATAGTAGGCACGTCCCTTGTATTCCAGAAGGCATCCCAGCTCCATTACCTCAGACGGAATGATACAGTATGTTGCATCTCCTCCGAAGAATTCGTAAGAATATCCCGGGCTCCACATTGTTCCCTTATAGTTCAGAGCCGGCTGAAGAGTAAATTTCATTCCCGGTTTGAACTTGTCCTGATGGTTCTTTCCTACCTTTACGATATCTCCCGCGAACTCATGTCCCATGATTGCCGGATGCTCTGCTACATCCTCATGCACACGTTTGTGTTCGGTTCCAAGAATAGCACATTTGTATGTAGACATACAGATACTGTCTGAAACCACCTTTACTAAAATCTCATCATCCGTAATTTCCGGAAGTTCAAATTCCTCCAGACGTAAATCATTTGCCGCATGAAGCCGTACTCCTTTTGCTTTCATAATAAAACTCCTTTCTTTATTTTAAATAAATATTTTTCTCTTTGCAACCGCTATCATCTTTTCAAAGCAGTTCTCAGATCGTCCTGAATACCACTTTCGGGAGCAGTGTTTCCACTACTTCATATTCCGCCGCCTGTGTGCCGCTGCACATCACGTTTGCCGCTCCCACTGCCGTGGAAAGTCTTACTGTCTCCTCCAGAGTCTTTCCTTCTTCTTCCGATACTGCAAGTGCTGCAACCACACTGTCTCCAGCGCCCACGGTGCTTCCTACCGGTACCTTCAGTCCTTCCGCGTAGATCGTTTTGTCCTTTGTCACATAGACAGCTCCGTCTCCTCCCATGGAAACAACAACCTTCCCGATCCCGTACTCTTTCATCAGTTCCGCAGCCGTTTCAGCTATCTCCTCCGGTGTCTCAAGAGCCCGTCCTGTCAAAGCACCAAGTTCATGATTATTCGGCTTGATCAGGTACGGGGAGGCTTTCAGTCCTGCTTTCAGAAGATCCCCGTCCGCATCCAGAATTACTTTCGCACCCTTTTCACGGAATGCTTTTGTCCAGGTGTAATAAGTATCTTTCGGAGATCCTTTTGGCATGCTGCCGGATATGACAACAATATCCTCTTTCGTTACTTTTGCCAGAAGTTCTTCTAAAAGCTTCTCCAGAATTTCTTCCGACACGGTCACTCCCGGTTCATTGATATCCGTATTCGTATGATTGTCCGGATCAATGATTTTCATGTTGGTACGCGTTTCACCCTCCACAAAGTGAAAGAGGGTCGTAAGTCCCATCTCCGTAAGGGCCGAAAGGATCGCTCTTCCGGTATCCCCGCCCAGAATTCCTGCGGCAACGCTCGCTCCTCCAAGCTTTTGAATCACCTTTGAGACGTTGATCCCTTTTCCTCCTGGATCAGTCCTCATAGATGTTATCCGGTTGACAGCATCAACGGTCAGAGACGGAATTTCCACCGTTTTGTCCAGTGCCGGATTCAACGTTACTGTGTAAATCATAATACCCTCCTTTTGTTTCAACAGTTTATTTTCATTGAAACAACAGTTTCTATATACAGAATAACACTTTTTACGATAATGTCAACTGTTTTTTCAACAATTTTTATATTTTCAAAAGTCGCATACTTTTATTTCAACAGTTTTCATTGCCATGTCACATCCTTTTATATGATCCGTTCCTGTTTTGCTAGAACAAAGAGTTCCGCAAACGGAACTCTCGCGCCGAGCGCGGTCGCTTTAGCGACAAATTTCTGCTTTGCGCGAGTGCGCATCCCGCGGAGCGTTTTTTT
>NZ_SPHM01000017.1:0-8061 GCF_005844125.1 Pseudoflavonifractor sp. BSD2780061688st1 E11 | reverse complement strand
GGAACTCTCGCGCCGAGCGCGGTCGCTTTAGCGACAAATTTCTGCTTTGCGCGAGTGCGCATCCCGCGGAGCGTTTTTTTTAACAGGGAACGAAGTTTCCTGTTAAAAAAACTCCGGTCTCCGTAAAGATGCCAGCTGCATCTTCACGGGAGACCGGAGTTTTCCGTCCCGATTGCTTTTTCACTTCTGTATTTTATCTGTCTCTAATCGCTTTCCTGCGGGAAATACTGGCCGAACAATTCTTCCATCTTTTCCGTAAGCTCCTTTTCCATCTCCCGGTAACGCGCCAGAAACAGGCTTCCCTGTTCCGTCAGTTCGCTTTTTCCTCCTGAATTTCCGCCGTTATGGGAACTCAGCAGATGAAATCCCAGCTCTTTCTCTGCCCGTTTTATGATTTTCCAGCTTTTAGAATAGGACATTCCCATCTCGTTACAGGCCCCTTGAATAGATCCTTTCTTTTCTATCAGTTCCAGAATCCTTGCTACCCCCGGGCCAAAAAACCGTTCTTCTTTTTCCAATGTCAGCCGCAAAGCCGGCCGGATCTTTTCTTCCATTACCGCACTCCTTCGATGTTTTCTAAAAAGTTCCTGAACTACATTTTAATCTCATGCTCTGCTTTTGTCATCATATTCATTACCCAGACAGACAGAAACGCAATAACCAGAATTACCGCCACGTACACTGCCGCCCGGTCCATATTGCCGCCTGCAACTTCCGAATAAACAGCAAGGGGCAGGGTCCTTGTCTTGCCGGGAATATTTCCCGCCAGCATGGCAGTCGCCCCGTACTCTCCAAGACCTCTTGTCGTTGATAAAATCATACCGGAGAGAATGGACGGAAATGTGCAGGGGAAGAGAATCTTCCAGAGAATTCCCCATTTTCCGAGCCCCAGCATCTTTGCTTCCTCGATCATATTCTGATCAATCTGTTCAAATCCCGCTTTTGCGGAGCGGTACATCAGAGGGAAGGAAACGACAACCGCAGACAATACTGTCGCCACCCAGGAAAAGGCAATCCGGAAACCAAAAACTTCCTCCACAAAGCTCCCGATCGGGCGTCTTGCCCCGAAAAGCCATAACAGAAAGAAACCCGCGACCGTCGGAGGGAGTACAAGCGGAATGGTAAGAATCCCGTCCACCGCGGCTTTTAGTTTCCTGCCTTTAATAAACATGACTGCCCACGCTGCCAGAATCCCAATGACAAAGGTAATAACAGACGCACATACCGTTGTCTTAAGCGAAATCCAGACCGGAGAAAAATCCATCTCCTGTTCCTCCTGCTACTCGGCGCTGCGATAATCCGCAAATCCATAGGACTCAAATACGGACACCGCATCGTCAGAGATAATAAAATCGTAAAATGCCCTGGCAGCCTCCTGGTTTGGCGCATCCTTTGTCATTGCCACCGGATACAGAACCGGAGATTCCAGTGAATCAGCCGGCGCCTCCGCCACCACTTTGACTTTGTCTGTCGTTGCCGCATCTGTCGCATAGACAATTCCACAGTCCGCAGAAGACTCCGCCACCCAGTTCAGCACTTCCGTAACATTCGTTCCAAAACTTGCCTTTGCTGAAACCGTATCCCAGAGACCAAGATTTGTCAGTGATTCCTGCGCATACTGTCCCACCGGAACGCTCTCCGGATCCCCGACCGCTATCGTACCTGCATTGGCGATATCTTCAAAAGAGGAAAACTCTGCGTCGGAGGAAGCCGGGGTAATCAGTACAATCTTGTTTTCCAGCAGGTTGACAATCGTATCGCTGTCAATCATCCCCTCCTCTTCCAGCGCATTCATCTGCGTCGGCGCTGCTGAGAAAAAGAGATCTGCCGCAAGACCGGACTCGATCTGCTGCTGCAGCTTTCCGGAAGAATCATAGACACCTTCGATGTTCACATCCGGATGCTGCTCCTCAAATGCCGGAATCAGCTCCTCTTCAAATGCATATTCCAGGGAAGCAGCAGCAGCAAGCGTCACGGTTCCCTCCAGATTACTCCCGGATGTTCCATCCTCTTCCGTCTGCGATTTATTGCTTTCGGAAGCCTTGTCGCCGTCCCCTCCGTCCGAAGACTGGCATCCCATCATTGCAAGTCCCATTGTTGCTGCAAGAAGCAGCAGCATTACCCGTTTTTTCATAGATTTTTCTCACCTTTCTTTTTGGCATTTATCTTGCACACTCCGACTCGGATCCCCGAAGAATCCCCAGTCCGTGCTGTACACTCTCCAATATGATCTCCATACTTTCCCGCACTGCTTTCGGGCTTCCCGGAAGATTGACAATCAGCGTCTGTCCCCGTATGACCGACGCTCCACGGGAGAGCATGGCCCTTTTTGTATATTTCATGGATTCGGCCCGGATCGCCTCCGCAATCCCCGGTGCATTGCGGGTCATGACCTCCATTGTCGCCTCCGGCGTCGTATCCCGTTCAGAAAATCCGGTTCCGCCGCTGGTCAGAATCAGGCTGACCTGCCGCTGGTCGCAAAGCCGGATCAGTTCTTTTTTCAAAAGTGCCTTCTCATCCGGAAGAATCAATTCCTCTACCACATCAAATCCAGCCGCCGTCAGTCCTTCTTTCATAGCCGGGCCGCTTTCATCTTTGCGTTCCCCTTTACTTCCTTTATCGCTCATCGTGATCACTGCCGCCGTAAACGGCCTGTCTTTGGCCGGGAATTCGACGGTCATCATACTTCCGGTCTGAATGGTTCCGGAGGAAATGACTTCGGCAAATACGCCCTGCACCGGCATGATGCACTCGCCCATCCGATGGTAAATCCGACAGTGGGTGTGGCACTCCTTCCCGATCTGTGTCATCCGCAGAACCACATCCTGACACCGGAGAATTGTCCCGACCGGAAAGCTTCTAAAATCCAGATCCTCCACGACAAGATTTTCCCCGAACGCTCCGTCCTGCACATCCGCGCCTCTGGAATTGAATTCCTTTACTTTATCATAGGAGAGCAGGCTGACCTGGCGGTGCCAGTGTCCCGCATGGGCATCTCCCACAATCCCGAATCCCTTCTCAAACTTTGCTTCCGCCACGGCATGCTTTTCGGTTCCGCGCTTTTCACTGATGCAGATCGCCCGCACTCTGCCGGCGGTCTTTCTTTCTTCCATCTGTTATCCTCCTATCTCATTCATCCTTTTTTTCTCACTGATCTGATCCGGCTCTTCAAACCGGTGCCCGGCCGGCTTTCTTTGTCCCGCCGCACGAAAAATCTTCCGGATCCGTTCCTGTTTTTCCTCCGGCGTTTCCCCGCTTCTTATGACAGAGCGCAGATCTTCCGCATCGTCATAGCAAAGGCAGTATTTCAGCTTTCCGGCACTTGTAAGACGCAGGCGGTTGCAGCTTTGGCAGAACTTTCCGTGAATCGGAGAAATCAGTCCCGTCCTCCCAAGGAATCCCGGAATCTGCATATACACTGCAGGCCCAAATCCTGCACCTGCTGCCGGTGCCGCCTCCTGAAGATCCGGATACCGGTTTTTGATCATCTCAAGCACCCGCCGGTTGTCCAGTCCATGGTACTCTTTTCCGTATCCGATCGGCATCATTTCGATAAACCGTACATCCACCGGCCACTTTTCCGAAAGACGTGCCAGATCCAGAATTTCCGTCTCGTTGATTTCTCTGGCTGCCGCCACATTGATCTTGGTCCGGATCCCTGCGCTGACACAGGCTTCCACCGCCTTCAGTACTTCCTCCAGGCCGTCATATCCGGTAATCTCCCGGTACTTTTCTCTCTGCAGAGTATCCAGGCTGATATTAACTCCATCCAGTCCTGCCTCGAGAAGATCCGGAAGAAATTTTCTCAGCCAAATCCCGTTCGTCGTCAGCATAACCGTCTCAATTCCCGGAATCGCTTTCAGCATCCGGACACAGTCCGGACATCCTTTCCGTACAAGAGGCTCCCCGCCTGTCACACGTACATGACGGATTCCTTCCTGTGCCGCCACCCTTGTAATTTCACGGATTTCCTCGTAAGTCAGGATCTCCGACATCGGCACGGAATCAATGTCATGGGGCATACAGTACCGGCACCGGAGATTGCACCGGTCTGTAAGGGAGATCCTGAGATAATCAATCTTCCGCCCGCTCATAGTCTCCTGATGCACCACCTTTTTTTCTGCATAGAAAGATATCTGTCATTTCCATGCTTTTATCTACCGCCTTGCACATATCATAGATTGTAAGAAGCGCCGTATTCACTCCGGTCAGAGCCTCCATCTCCACGCCGGTCTTACCCTCGCAGCGCACCGTACAGACTGCCCGGATGTATCGTTTCTTCGGATTCCGGTCCTTTCGTTCCCCGATCATCTCAAAATCCACGGCCACTTTCGTCAGGCTGATCACATGGCAAAGCGGAATGATCTCACTTGTCTTTTTCGCTCCCATGATTCCCGCAATCCGGGCTACCGAAAGGACGTCTCCTTTTTTCATGCTTCCTTCCAGAATCTTCTGATAGCACTCTTCGGACACACCGATCTCGCCCTGTGCCGACGCCTCCCGTCTGGTCACCGCTTTTTCTCCGATATCGACCATCACCGCGTTTCCGCTTCCATCAAAATGTGTAAATTCCATATCTGTTCTCCCTACTTTCCAAATCCGCAGTTCGGATAGGTGCAGACCGGGCAGTTCAGACACAGTCCGCCCTCTCCGAGATGTGCAAGCTCCTCTGCGGTCACCGGATCATCCGCCAGTACTCTTGGCAGTACCAGATCGAAGATCGTCCTCTTTGCGTACATCACGCAGCCCGGAAGTCCCATGACTGCCTGACCTTCTTCCATATAAGAAAGCAGAAACATGGCTCCCGGAAGCACCGGAGCTCCATAGGATACGATCCGTGCGCCGGAATTTTTAATCGCAAGGGGCGTCCTGTCATCCGGGTCTACACTCATTCCCCCGGTACAAAGCACCAGATCCGCTCCTTCTCCGAGAAAACGCAGAATCGCCTCTGTCACCATCTCCGGTTTGTCATCGCATGCGGCATGTCCGATAATCTCCACCGGATAATGCCCGAGCTTTTCTTCCAGTACCGGAGTGAAGGTATCTTTGATCCGTCCTTTATAAACTTCGCTTCCGGTCGTGATGATGGCAGCCTTTTTCGTCCTGAAAGGCAAAATCGAAAGGATCGGCGCTCCGCCGTTTTCCTCCTGCACCGCTTTTTCCGCTCTGTCCATCTTGTCTTTTCCGATGACAAGCGGGATGACACGCATCCCTGCAAGCTTGTCGCCCTTTTTCACCTCGGTATTACCGTGTCGTGTGGCAATCATCATTTCCCCCTGGGAGTTTACCCGGTAAAGGGCTCCGGAATCCACTTTCAGAAGTCCATCCGTCTCCGCTGTCAGCTCAATCTTACCTTCCTTTGCTTCCGACGCGCTCATATACCGGAAGCACTTTACTGCTCCGTCAAAGGCCGCCTCCGCACTGCTTCCTCCCTGACAGATCCTGCGCAGAATCTCGGCTCCTTCATCTTCGTGAAGCATCCCTTCTTCCTGCTCCCAGACATACAGATTCTCCTTCCCCACACTTAAAAGAACCGGAATATCCTCCCTGGTGACAATGTGTCCTTTTCTGAATACCGGTCCTTTCTTTTTGTCCTTTATAATCTGCGTGATGTCATGGCATAAAATACATCCCTCTGCATCTTCTGTTCTGACTAATTTCATGTTTCTTCTCCCCGTTCTCTCTTTGATACCGTACTGTTTTTTAAAACATAACGACTGGTACAAGTATAGCAGAAGATCAATGCCCTGTAAAGCGTTCTCTTTTTGTGACATGATCACAGAAATTTCCTCAAATATGGTATACTATAAGAAAAAACCGAAAGGAAGGTCTGCTTATGTCATATACAAAAATTACACAGGAAGAAGCAAAAAAACTGATGGATGAGAGGGATGACATTCTGATCGTCGATGTACGAAATCCGGAAGAATACGCACAGGGACATATCCCGGGTGCCATTAATGTTCCAAATCCTTCCATCACCAACCGTGAAATTCCGGAGCTTCCGGATAAGAATCAGGAGCTTTTAATCTACTGCCGTTCCGGACAGCGCAGTAAAATCGCAGGAAAGAAACTAGCCGTCCTCGGATATCAAAATATCAAAGATTTTGGCGGTATTATGGAATGGAAATATGAGGTGGAATAATCATAGACGAAAAGGTGGACACTACCGGTACTTCGGTACCGCAGCGTCCATCTTTTTCGTTTTTCCTCTATTGTTTTCTACAGAAACTGGCGGACCGGAATGGTTTCCTTCTCCTCTCCTGTCTTAAAAGGTTTACAGCAGGAAAGATCCCATATTTCCTGAAAATAATTCTGAAGCTGCAGATAAGATCTGCCTTCTTCCGGCACGGACTCGTATACGAGAATATCACGATCCATGTTGTAGGACTTCTTATATTCACCGAGGAAAATGTCATCGGTATTTCTTCCGCGAATTTCTGTGATGCAACAGCTTTCGAGAGATGTCTGTGCTTCATCATGCCTGACACATTCAAATCTTCAATGGTTATATAAGATGGCTTGGTTTTCACGATCTCTGCTACCGTTTTATTGATATAGTCAGTACGGATGTTATCTATCTTACGATGAAGTCTCTGTACTTTCAGCTTTTGTTTTTTGTATATTCTTCTGAGCGGACTCTCCTTTCTTTAAATTCTCATATTTGCGTGAGAGGCATCTTTGCTCTCTACGCAGTCTCTTTTTTGTAAAATCTATACGAATAACTCTGCATTGTGCTTTTGTAAAAAATGCAGGGATGGCATCCTTCAACCCATTCCTGCATCCTGTAATTTTCTTCTATTTCTATTTTTTCTAAAACGTCATTGTCCCTGACATGACGATGGTTCCGTCTGTTTTCACACCTGCGATCTGGTAAGTGTCTCCTGTAGATTTTTGATACATTCTGATCTCATCACCATAAAAGCTCTGTGCTACATAATGAAGTTCCAGTTCTTTCAATCTCTGGCAGTCATAGAATTCCGGCGAAAATACATTCTCCATCAGATTGACATATCTAAGATTTGCCATGTGGTGGCTTTTGTCCAGATCCGAATACTGCACTTTGTGGGAAAATACGTATTCCATATCGGAAACATCCCGTTTTATTTTTGCGAAAGGATCCAGCGCAATTTTCTCCTCGCACACAACGTCCTGCGGCATCTCGATGTCGGACAATTTCCCTATTTTCTGTTCTTCCAGATGAAATACACAACTTTCCAGTCTTCCCAGTGCGTAGACTTCATTTCCAACGGATACCTTCAAATCCTGCCAGATTCTTACTTTGTCCTGCTTCTCAATCCATGTTTCCATATGGAGCGGTCCTGAAAAATCCGCCTGCTTGATTACGCGCATTTTGTATTTTGTGTACATCCACGCCATGCCGTATGTTTCCGGAATTTTCGAATCAAAACTGTTCTCTACTCTTTTAATGCAGAATTCGCCCAGCGTCGAAACTCTACGCCTCGTTTAGATTTTACACGATAGCCGACGGAGATAATTACGTCCGATGTATAAAATGGAACTGGTTGCTTTACTCCAACAACACGCATTTTTTGAGTGTTGTTTTCTCTTATGAGTTCTTCTGAGAAAACATTATTTATATGTTTCCGAATTGTCTTTTCATCACTTCCAAATAATACAGACATCTGATTAGCACTAAGCCATACTGTATCACTTTCTATTGACACTGGCAGCGCAATACTCTTATCTTCTGTCTCAAATAAAACAATTTCTTTTTCATACCCCATAAGTTTCTCCCTCCTTTCATTCTACTCCATATCACTTAAAGCCTGCAAATACCCATCTAAACGTTTCCGTGCACCCGGGTCAAGCCTTTCATATTTTTGAATCAACTCATATTCTCTTGAATTTTTGTCAATCACAACATAGTCCATCTGCTTATATTCCTTGGGATTTTTACTATCCGTCTCCAACAGCAGCTCATATGGAGAAATTTCCAACACCTCACATATGATCATAATCTTAGGCGTTTGCGAAACGCCACAAGCCGCATAAATACGGCATTTTTTGCTTTTAAAAACAAATAACTCCTCACCTGAT